>DASXGF010000436.1:0-2807 GCA_036489275.1 Myxococcaceae bacterium
GCCCCGATGCGTCGCCAGGCCTTCGCCCTGAACCGGCTCGCCATCAACCTCGGGATGAGCGTGGGCCCCGCCGCGGGGGGCTTCCTCGCTGCGCACTCCTTCCAGATGCTGTTCTGGGTGGACGGAGCCACGTCCATCGCCGCGGCGGCAGTGATGCTCTTCTTCCCGCTGCGGGTCCACTCGGTCGAGGCGCACGCCGGCGCCAAGCCCTCGCTGGGGGCCATCGCCGATCGGCGTCTGCGCTACGTCATCTTCTGGCTGCTGCCGGTTATCCTGGTCTTCTTCCAGCACGAGGGGCCGCTTCCCCTGTGGATGGTCGACGATTTGGGGCTACCGACCCAGAGCTTCGGCCTGCTCTTCACCATCAACACGCTCCTCATCGTGTTCCTCGAGGTGCGGCTGAACGGGCTGACCGCGCACTGGAGCGCGGCACGGGCGCTCTCGGTGGGGTCGGCGCTGTGCACCGTCGGCTTCGGCGCGCTGGCGTTCCTGACGAGCTACCTGGGAATCGTGGCCACGGTGATCGTGTGGACCTTCGGGGAGATGATCCTCTTCCCGTCCACGGCGGCCTACGTCTCGGAGCTCGCTCCGGCCGGCCGACGCGGCGAGTACATGGGCTTCTACTCGATGACCTTCGGCATCGGCTTCAGCCTCGGGCCATGGGCCGGGCTGACCGTGCTCGAGGCCGCGGGCGCCCGGACGCTGTGGCTCGCGTGCCTCGCGGTCGGGGCGGTCTCGACGCTCCTGCTCGCTCGGATCCGGTCCGAGACGCAGCAACCGGTGGCGGTCGCCGCCCCGGGCTGAGCGGGCTTCGCCGAGGCGGAGGCGAGCCGTCAGCCGCCGGCGGCCCGGGCGACGCCCGTCACGGCCGAGGGCACTGGCGCGGCCGGAACCTCGGAGCCGGGCGGGACCGGCACCTCGACCGGGGCGGCCTCGCCCCGCATCCGCTCCAGCAGCGTCCGACCTCTCCGCAGCAGCTCCGAGAAGCCGGAGAGCTCGGCCTCGAACTCGACCTGTGACGTCCCGGAGCCGTCCAGGAAGCGCCGGAGGGTGAGCAGCGAGTCGCCGCGCCGGTTCATCCCCGGCTCGCAGGTCGTCGCGCTCTCCACCTGCGCCTCCTCGAGCCAGGGCAGGTGCGCCGGACGGAAGTACCCGCTCGGGTAGCAGAAGTGGCGGAGGGCATGGCCCGCGATGGGCTCGAGCACCGCCCGGTTGTCGGCCAGCTCGCGCAGGGCCAGGTCGCGCGCGGCCGGGAAGCGGTGGCGGTGGGTGTGGAGCTGGACGTCGAGCCCCTCGCGCGCGGCGGCCCGCAGCTCGTCGGCGGAGGCCAGCGACAGCCAGCGGCCCTCGCGCACCGCCCCGAGGTCCACGTCGAGCGCGGCGGCGATCCGGTCGGCCAGCCGCTGCCGCTCGAGCTCCGGCAAGCGTTCCTCGGCGTGGCGGATCAGCCGCCACATCGCCTCGGTGCGCTCCGGCCCGGGCACCATCCGCACCGCGCCCACCATCCCCACCCCGAGCTGCGCGAGGTCGAGCACCGGCTGCCGGCTCTCGTGGAACGCCCACTGCACCAGCAGCCGGAACACCGGCGTGCCGCTCTGCGCGTGGTAGCTGGTGACGTACAGGGTCGCCGGGAAGCCGTGCCGCTGCAGCGCGGGCCAGGCGTGCCGGACCGTGCCGAAGAAGCCGTCGTCGATGGTGAGGGCGACCGCGGCCGGAGGGAGCGTCCCGGCCCGGAGCCGGCGCACCGCCTCCTCCAGCGGCAACACCGGATGCTGGTGCAGCGTCAGCAGGCGCCGCTCGAGGACGTCGGGGTCGAGGAACAGCCCGGGGAACACCCGGTGCTCGTCGGCCAGCGACGTCCCGTGCCAGCAGACGATGCGCAGCGCATCCCGGGTCAGCAGGCGCGAGAGGCGGAAGAGGCCGGCCGCGCGTGCTCCAGCGTAGAGCGACTGCTTGAGCCGCGGCTGCATCCGCCGGGCCGCGGTCACGCCGGTGCTCCGGACCCAGCGCACCGTCTCACGCAGGGCCAGCGCGCGGTCTCCCGGCCAGAAGAGGTCGGAGTGAATGCGCGGGTCCAGGCTGAGCGCGGCGAAGCGGGCCACCGTCCGGAGCTTGTCCCGTCGCTGCATCGCCCCGTCGCGGAGCACGCTCCAGACGTGGAGCAGCTCCCCGGGGATGGTCTGCCGGCAGCGCACGCCGGACCTCCAGCTCGGCTCGGGCTCGCGGCCACCGAGCCAGGAGTCGAGCAGGAGCCGCGGGAAATCCACGCCCGCCGCCAGCGCCAGATGGAGCGAGCCCCAGAAGCGCGCGTTCAGCTCCAAGAGCCGGAAGTCGCGGGTGGCGCGGTCGCGCCGGTACTCGAGCATCGCCACCCCGTTCCAGCCGATCCGCCGGAGCACCGAGAGCGCGTGGGCCTCGACGTCGGGCAGGCGCACGCTCTCCCGGAACGAGGACACCCCTCCGGTGTGCGGCACCTCGTGGATGCGCCGGTGGGCGAACCGGGCCCGGGGGTGGCCGTTGACCATCAGGAGGAAGACGCCCACTCCGTCGCCCGGCACGTGCCCTTGCACGAGCAGCCGCCGGTAGTGCGGCAACCAGCGACGCAGCTCCGAGCGCGCCTCGGCGGGGCTCCGGGCGCGAAAGACGCGGCTGGGCGCGCCGGACCGACCATGGACCCCGTCGGCCTTCAGCCACAGCGGGCTCCCCAGCGCGGCGAGCTGCTCGAGCGGCGGCACCTCCGCCTCGACGACCAGGCTCGGCGGCAGATGCGGGTCGCCCTCGAGCGCCGCCACCAGATCTCCTTGCTG
>DASXGF010000489.1:0-5247 GCA_036489275.1 Myxococcaceae bacterium
CCGGTTCCGGGTGCAGGCGCCCCGCACCGCCTCGGGCACCCGTCCGCGCCGGTAGACCCTCGAAGGTGCCAGACACCTTCGATCGGAGCCGGCTTCGGTGTGACGGGCGTGCTCGACGCCTGGAACGTGCCCGGCACCTTCCTCGTGCGCGCCTCGAAGGTGCCAGACACCTTCGATCCCGGACACCTTCGATCCCGGGGATCGCTGCCTCGGGGGCGGTCAGTGCACCGGGACCGGGGTGCCGCCGTCGGGCTCGCGCTCCTCGGCCGGCGTCTCCTCCGAGGGTGGCGTCTTGTGCAGCCGTCGCTCGATCCACAGCGTCGTCACGGTGATCTGCAGCACCGCGAGCAGCGGCGTCGCCACCAGCAGCCCGAGCAGCCCGAAGAGCGTCCCCATCAGCGCCTGGAAGAAGAGGAGCAGCGCGGGGTTCGCCTCCACCGCTCGGCGCATCACCACGGGCTGGACCACGTAGCCCTCGATGAGGTGCACGCCCACGTAGACGCCCAGCGCGAGGAAGAAGTGGTGCGGGGACTGGGCCAGCCCGATGAGCAGACCCGGCACCGAGCTCGACACCGCGCCCACGAAGGGCACGAAGGCGCCCCCGAAGGTCAGGAGCCCCAGGAGCGCCCAGCCCTGGATTCCGGCGAGCCACAGCCCCACGGCGGTGATCGTGCCCAGCAGGAGCATCGTCAGCACGGTCCCGCCGGCCCAGCCACGCAGCCCCTGTCCGAGCCTCCCCCAGAGCTCGGTGAACGCGGGCTCGAACCGCCGGGGAAGCAAGGACCGCAGGCCCTCCTCGTAGAGCGATGGGCGGTACACCAGGAACGCCGCAAGCACGATGAGCAGGACGAAGGTCGAGACCAGCTCCACCACGTGGCCCAGCATCATCGGGGTCAGCGTCGCCACGGTCTCCATCGCCTCCGGCACCTTGGCCTTGAGCGTTGCGGCCACGTCCTTGCCGTTGGTCAGCTGACGAACCGTCTTGTCGCGCTGGGCACGCCGGAGCCAGACCTCCGCCCGATGCGCGGCGTCGGGAAGGCCGTCCATCAGCTGCTTGCCCTGCTCGACGATGATGGGCGTCGCAACGGCCACCATCCCCCCGACGATCCCGAAGGTCAGCAGGACGGTCACCAGCACCGCCGCGAGACGGGGGATGACCCGGGAGAGCCAGCCCACCGGGAACGAGAACATCGCCGCGACCAGGATCGCCAGGAACCCCAGGAGCACGACGTTCTGGGCCTTCACCAGCCCCGTCCACAGGGCCCAGACCGCCAGGAGAGAGAGGGCCAGCGCGAGCGGTCGGATCCAGACGCGCAGTCCGCGGGTCATCGAGTCACCGCGTGGGCCTTCGACCGTTCGCGCTCAGGCATGGTGCAGACGAGGTGCGTCTCGCTGCGCCGGACGGCAAGCGCCCTGTCGTGCGGCGGACAGGGAACTCCTGCGTCTGGCCTGGACCTTGCGCGAGGGAAGCCCCCCGGTGCCGCTACTGGTGCGTGGGGAGGCCGGCCGCGCCGGGGTTGAAGGCCACGCCGCCGAACGTCACCTGGGTCAACGAGTTCAGCTGGACGTTCCCCGAGCCACCGGTCACGAGGACGAGGTTCCCGTTGCTGCCGTTGCCGGCGGAGAGGATCCAGAGCCCGCCTTGCTTGTCGAAGGCCAGTCCGCCGGGGCAGTCGAAGTCGGGGAGGGCGAGCGGCGAGCCGGCGACGCCAGTCGAGCTGATCTCCGTCAGCGAGTTGCCGCTGCAGCTGGTGACCCATCCGTTCCCGGCCGTGTCCACCGCGACTCCGTACGCATCGGTCACGGTGGGCCCAAAGTCGGCCACGGTGCCGGTGGCGTTGTAGCGGTAGATCTTGTTCTGCGACTTCGACGCGACCCAGAGCTTGCCGTTGCCTCCGACGTCGTAGCTGATTCCATAGATGCACCCGGAGATGCTGCCGAGCGCCCCGGGCGTGGCGTTGGCGTTGCTCCGGGAGAAGGTGAACACCCCGCCGGAGTTGCCGCTGCACGTCGCCACCGCGATGGTGTCGCCATTGATCGCGATGCCGGTCGCATTGGCCACGTTTGTGGTCACAGTTCGCGCGGGGGTCGCGCCGTCGTTGGCCTGCGAGTCGGGCGTGTACATCCGCACGCCGTCGGCGAAGGTCGCCCAGAGGTTGCCGTCGGCGTCGAAGGCGACCGCCCGCGCGCCGCCGACGCTCAGCCCGTTCTCGCTGGCCCGGTCCACCAGCAGCTGGTTCTCGGTGAAGCTGCGAATCGCGCCGTCCACGGGAAGCCAGAGCCTCCCCAGCCCTCCGCGCAGGGCGAAGGTGGCGTTCGCCGTCGTCTCCTGGTTGGGCAGAACCGGAACCTGGACCGAGCGCGCCGGCGTGCCGCCGTCGAACACCACCGTCCCGTCCCAGATGCCGTCCACCAGGGTCCCGGGAACGGCGATGCCCGCGTCTGCGGTGACCGTGTACGTGCCGGCGTCGATGATCTTGCTGCGGACCACCGTCGGAGCGTTGGCGACGAAGGTCGTCGTGCCGCCCGAGACCGGGTCGGTGACGTTCACCGAGCCGACCGCGCCGCCGGGGTCGATTCCGAGGACGATCCGACCGTGGGTGGAGGGCACCACCTGGACCGCGGCGGTGGCCGGCTGCACCGTGCCGCCGACGGTCGCGGTCGCCTTGATCAGCACGGCGCCACCGGGCGCGCCGAGATCGGTCGGGGTGAAGTTGACGGTCTGCCCGTTGCTGGTTCCGAGCGTCCCCGCGGTCCCGCTGAGCAGCGCCCAGGTCACGTTGCCGGTGAGGTCGCCGTTCTGGGGCACCGCCTGGAGGGTGATGGGATCCGCGCCGGTCTCCACGCTCACCGTCGCCGGTGAGATGGTCAGCTTCGGGCCGACGTTCTGGATCGGCCCCTCGTCGCTGCAGGCGGCCGCGAGGACGAGGACGGCGAGGGACACCACGAGCGGGATGCGCATTGCTCTCTCTCGTTCGGGGAGAGGCCGACGACACCGCCTTTCGGCACCCGCGTCAACGTTTGGGAAGGGGTGCGCCGCTTCCCACATGGAGGGCGGCGCCGAACGCGGGCGCGAGCACCGAGACGAGTCCGGCGACGGCCCGCGGCCATCCGTGCGCGGAGAGGAGATGGGCTCGCCCGGCGAGGCCGAGCGCCGCGGCGGCGTCCGGCGCGTCGAGGAGGCGGCGGATCGCCGCGGCCAGCGCGGGCGGATCCGCCGGCGGCACGAGCAGGCCGGTCACCCCGTCGCGCACCAGCTCGGGGATGGCGCCCACCCGCGTCGCCACCAGTGGCCGTGCCCGCGCGAGCGGCTCCGCGGCGGCGAGACAGAACGCTTCTTCCCAGCGCGAGGGCACGACGCACACGTCGGCGGCGGCGACGCACTCGGCGGCGTCCGGGCGCTCCCCACAGAGGTGGACCCGTGCTCCGGTCCGCAGGCGGGCTCGCTGCGCCTCGAGGCGCGCGCGCTCGGGGCCGTCGCCGAACAGCACCACGTCCACGTCCCCGGGCAGCGCGTCCGCCGCCTCGAGCAGGTCGGCGAAGCCCTTCACGGCAGTGAGGCGTCCCGCGGCGGCGACCATCCTCCGACCGGCGGCGAGCCCGAGCGCGGCGCGGACCTCGTCGGCCGGACGGGCCGGCGCGCGGGGAACGGAGACTGGATTGGGGACGATGTGGAGGCGCTCCAGGGGGACCCGTCCCGCGGTGCGCTGCCGCTCGGCGACGAAGCTGCTCACCGCGACCACCGCGTCGGCGGCCGCCCAGGGAAGTCGCGCGGTGAGATCCTTCGCGACCGCGCGGAGCCCCTCGGGCACCGGCCGCGTCCCCGAGCTGTGGTCGTGCACCACCACTCGCCGCACGCCGGCCGCGTGGAGCGCCGCATATGCCGGCGACACCACGGGCCGGTCGACGAGCCACACCGCCCGGACGTGCTCCCGGCGCACCCGCTCCACCGCCGTCCACACCGAGCGGCGCGAGGTCAGCGCGAGGTCGGCGGCGATCGGCTCCGCCGCGCTCCCGGCGAGGGGCTCGGGACGAACGTCGAGCAGGGGATAGGCCACCAGGGTGCGAATGCCGTCGCGGGACAGGGCGTTCGCGACCTCGGCGAACAGCCGGCCGATGAAGGTCCAGGCGTACCCGGTGCTGGCCGGGAAGTTGGCGACGCAGAGCAGGCTGTCCACGGGCAGGCACCAAGCTAGGGAGTACCCGCCGTCCGTGCCGGGGCACGGTCCGCCGGCCGACAGCTCAGGCTCCGAGGTGCCTTGCGGCGCGGCGCGGCCGCCCTAGCTTGGCGCAACGTGACGGGTGTGCTGACGGTCTTTTCGAGGGGCGTCTCCGAGCAACACGGGCGGAAGCAGGCCTGGATCCGCCACCAGGCGACGTCCTGGCTCGAGCGCCTCGGCCTCTACGCGGATCTGCGGCGCTTCGACGCCAGCCGGGTGCTTCGCCTGGTGTTCGTCTGCGCCGGAAACGTCTGCCGGAGCCGCTACGCCGAGGCCCGGGCCCGTGCCCTCGGCTTCGAGGCGGGCTCGTTCGGGCTGAGCGCCGACGGGCGGTCGCCTCCGGACGCCGTCGCGGTGCTCGCCGCGCGCCGCAGGGGCATCGAGCTGCTCCCCCGCGCCTCGCGCCGGGCCCAGGACGTGCGTCCCACCGCCGGCGATCTCCTGGTGGCCATGGAGCCTCACCAGGCCCGGGCTCTCCGCCGGACGCACCCCCGGGCGCAGGTCACGCTGCTCGGGCTCTGGTGCCGCACGCCGCGCCCGGTGCTCGCCGACCCGTACGGCCTCTCCGATGCGTACTTCGACACCTGCTTCGGCTGCATCGACGAGGGCGTCGAGACGCTGGTCCGGACCGTGGAGCGCCGGCGTGCGGAGCGCTGAGCCGGGGAGCGTCGATCGCGGCAGCGTCCCGGTCCTCGTTCCCCAGGCGGGATCGCTGGGGTCGCTGGGCGTCATCCGTTCGCTCGGACGGGCCGGCTACCCGGTGCATGCCTGCGCCGAGTCGCCGGAGGCGATCGGGCTCCATTCCCGGTACGTGCGCAGCGCCCGGGTCCAGCCGCCGCCGGCCTCGCCGGAGTTCATCCCCTGGGTGCGGGAGACGGTCCGTGCCCTCGGCATCCGGGCCATCGTCCCCTCCGAGTTCTTCCTCCTCGGGCTCCGGCCGGCGCTCGCCGAGTTCCAGCACCTGCTTCCCTTCTTCGACCGCTCGCTGCTCGAGCTCGCCTTCAGCAAGGCAGATCTGGTGGCGGCG
>DASXGF010000493.1:0-5783 GCA_036489275.1 Myxococcaceae bacterium
CTCCTCGGGGCGGAGCTCAAGTACCTCTGGCTTGACCCGGGCTTCAGCTCCACCACGGCGAACGACCCGTCAGGCGCGATCAACTCGTTCAAGTTCAACGGCATCATTGTCCAAGGCTACGTCGGGTTCCGGTTCTGACGTCCGAGGCGGCTTGACCTGCCCTTCGCCTTGGTCGATGTCAGGAGTGTTCGACCGGAGGTGACACCCCCATGGCGACGGGACAGGGAACCACCTGGGTGCTGGTCGCAGACGCGCAACACGCCCGGGTGCTGGACGTCGAGGACGCGGGGCTGCTTCCGCGGCAACGAAGCATGGTGAAGGCGCCGGCCCCGGACGCGCAGCACCGCTCGCCGGAGCACGGCTGGACGCACGGGCAGGACCCGCGGCCCGAGCACGAGGAGCGGCGCTTCGTTCATGCACTGGTGCAGACCTTGGAGCGAGGCGCGGCGGACAACCACTTCCGTCATCTGGTACTCGTCGCGCCGCCGAAGCTGCTGGGCCTGCTCCGCGACTCGCTCTCCCGCGGGCTGGCGGATCGGCTCCGGAAGAGCATCTCCAAGGACTGGGGACACGTGCCGGACGCGGAGCTACCGCAGTACGTCCGCCCTCTTGTGGAGATCTGGCCGCACTGAAGCGGAGCGGCGCTAGGCCTCGTCAGGCTTGGCCGGGTCCGGCTTCGGCTCGGCCAAGTGCTCGACGCGGCGGAGGTGATCCACCGCCTCGGAGACCGCGGTCACTCGCTGAAGCGCCTCGGCCCGGGCCACGGGCTCGAGCAGCTCGCAGCGCGCGCTCAGGGCGGCGACCAGCCCGTGGATGGCCTTGAACGCGTCCCGGAGGACCTCGACGCCGGTGGGCGGAGTGACCGCCGGGGCGGAGCCGGTCTTGATGATGGCCGTCTGGCCGGGCACAAGCCGCGCCGTGCGCGACAGCACACGGTCCATCTCGGTCCACCGCTGGACGAGGACGTGGGCGAGCTCGCGAACCTCGACGCCGTCGAACGGACGCTTGAGCACCACGACCTGGTCGCGGTGGCCGAGCGCCTCGGCGGCAACGTCCCAGACCTCGTCCGCGTTGGGAGACACCAGGACGACCTGCAGCCGCGGGTCATCGACCAGCAGGCGCCCGGCGATCTCGAGGGCGTCCTCGGGATCGTCCGCAAGGTCGAGCATCGCGATGGCGGGGTAGGCGCCGATGCGGCGGAGGCGGCGAATCTCGTCGAGGCCGTCGGTGCCGCGGTAGGCGAACCAGACCTCGAAGGGTGCGGCCTCGGGAGGAGGCGGCGGCTGGCCCTGCTCCTCGGCCTCGAGCGCATGGTCGCGGGCGCCACCCGGCACCAGCATCTCCAGGAGCTGGAGGAAGAAGTCTTGTTCGGTCCCGAGAAGGACGATCCGGCTGTTCACGAGGCCGGGATGTCTGCAACCCCCGATCCGCCAGGAAACCCCCACGAACCAGAGGGTTGCGACGCTACAGGGGGGGTCACGTCCGCCCAGCGCATCGACCGACAGGTCGCGTCCCACCCGGGCATTGCCCACATCCTCCCGCCGCCATTCCCTCATGAGGTTCCCCTCCACGAGGTGTCTGACACCTCACGCCGGCGGTGGTGAGAGGGTCCGGATCCGGCGATGCCTGGCGCCCCGTGGGGCCAGGAACCGAGCGCCACTGCAAACCTGTTCGCCAGGTGCCTGTTCGCGACGTGTCTGGCACCTCGCTGGAGCTTTCACGAGGTGTCTGGCACCTCGACGACCCCTCGCGAGGTGTCTGACACCTCGACGGCCCTCGCGAGGTGTCTGGCACCTCGACGGCCCGCACCTCGACGGCCCTCGCGAGGTGTCTGGCACCTCGACGGCCCTCGCGAGGTGTCTGGCACCTCGACGCCCGGCACCTCGACGCCAAGCGTCCCGGCGGGCTCAGCGCGACTCGTCGACCACCGGGTTCCGGAGCACGCCGATTCCCGAGATCTCCACCTCGAACACGTCCCCCGCCTTCAGCCACACCGGCGGCTGGCGCTTCGACCCGACGCCGCCCGGGGTCCCGGTCGCGACGACGTCGCCCGGCACGAGCTCGGTGAACGTCGTGATGTAGGCGATCAATGCCGGCACGTCGAAGATCAGCAGATCCGTCGTCGCCCGCTGCATCTCCGTCTTGTTGAGACGCCCCACCAGCGTCAGCCGCGTCGGATCCGCGATCTCGTCCGCGGTCACCATCCACGGCCCGAACCCCCCGGTCCCGATGAAGTTCTTGCCCGGGGTGAATTGACTGGTGTGCCGCTGCCAGTCGCGCACCGACGCGTCCTGGTAGCACGCGTACCCGGCGATGAATGCCAGCGCGTCCTCCCGGCGCACGTGGCGCGCCGGCTTGCCGATGATCACCGCCAGCTCCGCCTCGTAGTCGAACTCGGTCGAGGCCCGGGGCCTGACCAGCGGCTGCTCGTGCCCGACCTGGGTGTTCGCGAAGCGGGTGAACAGCGTGGGGAACTCGCTCTCCTTCCGCCCCGTCTCCTCGCGGTGGGCCACGTAGTTCACGCCCACGCAGAGGATCTTCTCCGGATGCGGGATGGGCGGCAGCCAGGTGATCTCCTCCAGGCCGTGGTCGGCCGAGGCGCCCTCCGTGGCCCTCCGCACCTCGCCCAGCGCGCCCGCCGCGAGCGCCGAGCGCAGGGTGGGGTAGCGCCCGTCGAGTCGCGGCACGGCGTCCACCACCCCGCCGTCCACGACCTGTCCAAAGCCTTCCCGACCCCTGTGAATCCAGCTCGCGATCCGCATGGCCCCGGTTCCAGAGCGCTTCGCGGACCGCTCGTCAAGCTCCACGTGGCCGACTAGAAGCATTGCCTGTGGACAAGGACGCCTTTCTCACCCTGGCACGCACCTGGGCGGCCACGGTCACCGTGGTGACCGTACGCCGGAGACCCTCGGCCATCACCCCCGAGGCGCCCGAGGTCGACGGGTTCACCGCCACGGCGTTCATGATGCTCTCGCTCGACCCGCCGCTGCTGGCGCTCGGCGTCGGCCGGGACTCGGGGGCGGACGACCTGCTCGAGGACGCAGACCACCTCGCCGTGAATCTCCTCTCCGAGGGCCAGGCCGAGCTGAGCCACGCCTTCGCCCGTCACCACCGGGACCGGGGCGACGCCTGGGAGCGCTTCCCCTGGACGCTCGACGCACACGGCACCCCCCTCCTCGCCGGAACCACTGGAGCGTTCAGCGCCCGGATCATCGAGCGCCTCGAGCGCGGGGACCATTTCCTGGTGCTGGCGGAGGTGACCGCCGTCCACCGAGGTGACACCGAGCGAACATTGGTGTACCAGAACCGCTCGTATGCGCGTCTGACTCCGCTGGAGCGCGGCTGATCCAAGCGCCGATGCCGTCGGCAGAACGCGGTTGCGCCCGCGTACGGGACCGATGAGTTCTTCCCCCCGGTCACGGTCGAACGGCGGAACGCCTCTCGAGGAGTCACGATGGACGCAGTTCCCAGCACCGCCGCTGCACCGCCCGGTCCCCAGGGCTCGCTCTGGTCCGAGATCCGGGAAGCACTGCGTGGCAGCCACCGCGATCTGACCGAGGCCCCGCTCGGGCGGGCCATCTTCATCCTCGCCGTCCCGATGGTGCTGGAGATGGTGATGGAGTCGGTGTTCGCCGTCACCGACATCTTCTTCGTCGGCCGGCTCGGCGCCGAGGCGCAGGCGACGGTGGGCCTGACCGAGACGATCGAGACGATGGTCTATGCCCTCTCCTTCGGCCTCTCCATCGGCGCGACCTCGCTGGTCGCCCGGCGCATGGGCGAGAAGGACGAGGAGGCCGCCGCGCGAACCGCGGTCCAGGCCATCGGGCTCGGGCTCTTTCTCGGCATCCCGCTGTCGGCCGCCGGCGCCTTCTTCGCGCCGAGCCTCCTCCGGCTCATGGGCGGCTCGCCGTGGGTCCTCGAGCACGGCGTCCACTTCACCCGGGTTCTGCTCGGGGCGAACGTCTCCGTCTGCCTGCTGTTCCTGATCAACGCCATCTTCCGCGGCGCGGGCGACGCGGCCACCGCGATGCGAGCGCTGTGGCTGGCCAACGGAATCAACATCGTGCTCGGCCCGTGCCTGGTTTTCGGCGTGGGCCCGTTCCCGAAGCTGGGGGTGGCTGGCGCGGCGGTGGCGACCTCCATCGGGCGCACCACCGGCGTCTTCTACCAGCTGTACCGGCTGACCCGAGGAGACGGCCGGCTGACGGTCCGCTGGCGGCACGTCCAGCTCGAGGCGCGCACCATGCTCTCCGTCCTCCGCCTCTCCGGAGCCGGGACGCTGCAGACGGTCGTGGGCATGACCAGCTGGATCGGCCTGGTCTGGATCATCTCGCGCTTCGGGAGCGAGGCCGTCGCCGGGTACACCATCGCCATCCGGCTGGTCATCTTCGCGATCCTGCCTTCGTTCGGCCTGGCCAACGCGGCCGCCACCCTGGTGGGACAGAACCTCGGAGCGAAGAAGCCCGACCGCGCCGAAGCAGCGGCGTGGAAGGCTGGAGGCATCGGCGCGATCTTCCTCGGCAGCGTGGGCCTGATCTTCATCGCCGCTGCCCCGCAGATCGTCGGCATCTTCACCAGCGACCCGGTGGTGCTCGGCCACGGCGTTCGTGGGCTGCGGATCATCTCCGCAGGCTTCGCCTTCTATGCCTACGGGATGACCTTCACCCAGTCGCTGAACGGTGCCGGCGCCACGTGGGCGCCCACCTGGCTGAACGGCCTGTGCTTCTGGCTGTTCGAGCTTCCGCTGGCCTGGGTCCTTGCGGTGCACGCTGGCCTCGGGACCACCGGCGCCTTCATCGCCTGCCTCGCTGCCTTCAGCCTCCTGGCGGTGGCGAGCGGCGCGGTCTTCCGCCGCGGAGCCTGGAAGCAGGTCACGGTCTAGGCGCGGGCAAAGAACCCGCCTCCCCGGTGGCCAGACACTGCGCCTCCAGCCACCAGGGGGCGGGTGTGAAACCTTTGCGCCGCTCTCGTGCGCGCGGCCCTGCTTGGTCCTACGCCGCGCCCAGAGAGGCGACGCCTTGATTGTGCTGGGTCAAGGCATCACCTCCTTTCGCCCCGCAGGGCGACGACGATCCTGTCGTGGCGGACTCGGCGGCGCAACGTTTCTTGTCGTTGCGGCCGAGTGGCGAGGGAGGCAGAAGCTCCCTCGGACGAAGGGTCGCCCGGGTGACGGCCGTGCGGCAACGCGGAGGAGCACGATGGTGGGCAAGTGGAGCACCGAGGTCACCCTGGACGTTGCCTGGGGTGAGATGGACGCGCTCGGGCACGTCAACAACGTTCGATACATCGCGTGGGTCGAGACGGCGCGCATCGCCTTCTTCGAGAAGCTCGGGATGTCGACCCGTGCGGCCGATCCGGTGGGCCCGATTCTCGCCCGCATGGAGAACGACTACCTCGAGCCGGTGGAGTACCCGGCCCGCGTGACAGTGGGGATCCGCCCCGGTCGGGTGGGGAACACCAGCCTGACGCTCGAGCACGAAATCTGGCACGCCGGAGCGCCGGAGCGAATCGTCGCCCGCGGGCGCGCCGTGGTGGTGCTCATCAACTATGCGACCCAGGAGAAGGTCCGGGTCTCCGACGAGATCCGGGCCGCTCTGGGGTCCCATGACGAGGCCGCGACTCGAGGCTGAACAGACAGGAGGACGACATGAGCAATCCCGTGGGCTGGTTCGAGATCTACGTGCAGGACATGAAGCGGGCGAGGGCGTTCTACGAGGGCGTCTTCGGGGTCAAGCTCCAGCAGATGCCTAGCCCGGAGATGGAGTACTGGATGTTCCCGATGG
>DASXGF010000518.1:0-14363 GCA_036489275.1 Myxococcaceae bacterium
CCACGGTGGTCTCGTGGGCATTCGGGCGGCGGAGTAGCTCGTCGATGTTCGTGCTCATGACCCGCGTCACGTCCCCATCGTCGACGAACACGTAGAGGTAAGCGTTGCGCGACCGCGTGCTCTCGCCGATGAAGTCGAGGGTCACCTCGAGGTTGAGGGCACGGTTCGGCTTGAGGGCGTACTTCGACACCGCGGAGATGACCGAGGCGTCCACGCCCGCGACCCGGAGGCGGATCAAGCCTTCGGGGGAGGCGTCGCAGGCGCAGGAGCGCTCGGCGATGGTCCTCACCAGCTGATCGGGCGGAAACCCGGCCTGGCTCATCTTCGAGACTTCCTGGTCGGTGATCGGAAGCTGGTCGCTGCGCTCGTAGACCGCCGGGAGCTGGTTCGAGTCCCACCCGGAGAGGTTCACGTTCTGCTGCGAGCTCGCCGGCGGTGGAAGGGCCGATAGCGCCCCGGGCGTCGCCGGCTGCGGTGGAACCGCGCCGGGCGACTGCGCGGCGGGAGGCATCGCGTCCACCGGAGGCGGCGTGGCCTGGAGCGGGGCCGACGGCGCGGTCGGCGTGGCAGGCGCGACTGTCTGCGGCGAGGCAGCCGCCGGCGAAGGCGCCGGTGTCGAAGGCGCCTGCGTCGCGGGGGCGGCGGGAGGCGGTGCCTGCGTCGCGGGCGCCGGAGGCGGAGGGGTGGACATCACCGGAGGCGGTGTGGAGGTCTGCGCGAGGAGGGCGACGAGGAGAAGGGAGGCAGGCATCAGAAATCACGCTTCGGGGTCTAGAAGCGCCAGCCCACGCTCAGACCCACACGGACGATGGAGCGATCGAAGTCCGCCAGGTTGATGTCGAAGTTCGCGAACACACCGAGCTGGAAGTGACTGGTGGTGATCCAGTCCATACCGACCCGCGGAGAGATGATGAAATTCACCGCTCCTGCATTGGGGATGTGAAGACCGGCCTGGAACCCAGCGCTGAAGGCGATGGGCCAGGTGGTGGTGTGGAAGGAGGGGCCGAGCAGCACACCCCAGAGCTTGGGATCCGGGACATAGAACCCGCTCAGGTCGATCCGGTAAAAATCCGCGTCCCAGAACGAGGCGGTCAGGCCGGCGTAGAGCGGCGGACTGAACTGCGAACCCTTGATGGTGATGGCTCCACCACCGTCCGCGGTGATGGAGAACCCGCCGAGACCGCCGGGTCCGGACGTGTAGCCGCCCTTGCCGATCTCGGAGCCTTCGGGTCCGGCGGTGGTGCCCCGTTCCTGGGCAACGGCGTTCGACGCGCCGAGCAGCGCAAGGCACACCACCAGCGAGCGAGCTGCGTTCCTCATCGTCGGCTCCCCTCGGTTCGTTCCGGCCCCGCTGGTGTCGATTGTCCTCGGAGGCCCGTGCGGGGAGCAAGCCTCGGTGGGACTCCTCCTACCGTATTCGCGGGGGGCCACACCCGTTGAATTTCCGTGACCTTTCCCCGTCGAGGGGGCCCTCAATCTCCCGCCCTCAGCCCGAGCACCAGCTGGAACGGCGGCTCGCGTCGGAGCACCGCGCCAAGCCTCGCCGCGCTGGCGGAGAGGTGGACCGGAGTGTTCCCACCGGCCACCTGGGCTGCTTCCACCGTGAGGTCGAGGCGGGGGAGCGTCTGCCGGAACAACCTCCCGAGGCGGAGACGGACCCACGCATCGGCGGCAAAGACGTCCGGATCGCGGAGCGCAGCCTCGACCGAGCCCAGCACGCCCGTGCCGCGCGCGCCGCGAACCGTCCGGAGCGCGGGCGAGCCCGAGACGCTGAAGGTTTCCCAGAGCGGTCCCCCGGTGGCGTAGCGGAGGCGCAGGCCCAGCTCCACGGCGGGGTGGGCGAGCAGCGCGATCGAGAGCCTCACGCGATGCCGCCGATCGTCGGGCAACGGGCCGGAGGCGAGTGCCGCGGTGCGTGTCCCGGAGAGCCAGGTGTCGAACGGGCCGGCGGCGGTTCCGGTCACCCGGGCGACGCTCCACGTCGCAGCCAGCCGCGTCGGGCCGAGGCGCGCCCGCGCCCACAGGTCGAGACCCAGCGCCTGGCGCCAGGCCCGGCCGTCGGCGGCGAGGGTCCGCCGCGAGGTCCACGCCCCGTCGGTGCTGGTCCACTGGCCGCGCTCGTCGGTGGGCAGCCCGGTCTCGCCTTCGGTCCACAGGCCCGAGGTCCGGCGCCAGCGCGCTTCCAGGCCTCCCTCCAGCCCGCGTGCCGGATGTCCGCGCCAGCCGAGCGCCACTTCGTCCGTCGAGGGAAAGCCACCCGGGGCGAGCACGGCCGGACCCCCGAGCCGCACGCAGCCCGGACCGTGGCCAGCGCAGTCGTCGAAGGCGCCGTCACCCCACGCCCGGACGCGCTCGGAGGGGAGGACGGCCCGTGCGACCACCGGCTCCAGCTCGGTGTCGTGGCTTCGTCCGGCGTGCAGGACCAGCCAGTGGCGGCCCTCGCCGGCGAGGTTCCATGCCAGCGAGAGACGCGGTCCGATGCCGAGGCGGAGGCCGGTGGTGACGGCGTCGGCGCCGGCCTGTCCTGCCTCGAGCCTCACGCCCGCGCGGAGGCCGAGGTCTCCGAGGCGGAGGGCGTCCTCGAGCCATGCCGCGAGGTTCCATCCGCGGGAGGCCGTCTGGACGGGGTCGACGTCGATCCGGAAGGCGCAGCCCGCGGGGTCGCCGTCGCGGCAGGGGCTGCCGCGGTCGAGGAAGCGCGTCCCCGAGGGGATGGAGAGAGCGCGCGCCTCCGTGTCCAGGCGCCCCTCGAGGCCGCCCTCGAGGCGCTGCGCTCCGAGCAGCGCGTGGACGTTCGTCGAGAGCTGGAGGCGGGTGCTCGACGCCTCCAGCGTGCTCGCGCTTCCAAGGTCCGGGGAGAGGGGCCCCGGAGCGGCATCGCTGATCCAGGTGGAGAGATCGAGCCGTCCGGGCTCGTCCGAGGGAGCGCGAGCGCTGGCCGAGGCGTTGCGGTGCTCCGCGGAGAGACGTAGCGCGAGGCCTGCTCCGGGCGCGAGGACGTGCTCCCAGATGAACCCGGCGAGGCCCGCGACCTCCCGGTCGACGCGCGCGGCGGCGTCGGTACAGCGGAAGCAGTCCGGAGACTCGGTGCGCCGGCCGGCGAGGACGAGCAGTGAGAGACGGTCCTGCGCGCCGGGAAGCCAGGTGGTGGTGAGTGCGAGCACCTGGCGCGCACGGCCCCCGCCGGCGAGCCCGGGCTCGGTTGCCGGAAGTCCGACGCCGGACGCCTCGACCGAGAGAACCGCCCCGAGACGCCCGCTCGCGAGCGGTCCTCCGAGGGAGCCCGAGGCACGCCACGCACCATGTGGCGCAGAGGCTGGCCCCTCGACCGCGTCGGCAACGACAGGACCGGACAGGCCCACCGTCGCGGGACGCGCGGAGAGCGCGGGCGGAGCCCAGCGGCCGGACACGGCCCAGCGGAGAGCGTACAGGCCACGGTCGAGCGCGAGTGTCTCGGTCCAGCCGAGGCCGGTGAGCCGGGCGTCCGACGCCGAGGAGATCCACGTCCGGGTGTCCACTGCCAGGAAGGGAGGAAGGAGCGCCCCCGGATCTGGAGACAGGCGGAAGCCGTCGATCGAGACCTCGCGCTCGAAGGAGGCCGGCTGGCGAAGGCCCCACGGGAGCGGCGGCGGTCCGGCGCGCGACGGTTCTCCTGACGCGTCCTCGTCGTCCCCGAACGCCGCCTCCCCGCCTCCGAGCTGAACCGGGGTCGAGCGGAACATGGTCGTTGGCCGAGATCGCACAGAGGATGCCGCCCGGACGCCAGCGGGTGGTCGGGCGTCGGGCCCCTCCGAACCTCCCGGGCTCGTGCCATTCGAGGGGGTGGGTCCGCTGTCGACCGTCGGAGTCGGCGCCGGCGTTGACCTCCTCGGTTGGATGAACGGCACCGTGTCACCCGGCAAACTCCTCGCGGGCGCGGCGGCGGGTGCAGGATGGAGTACCCCAGGCGGGAGGCGAGCACCGGTTGCAGTCGTCGCTGCGGCCAAAGGCCCGGCCTGGCCGGCCGGGAGGGGGGCACTCACCGCCGCGAGTGGTTCCAGACGCAGGACGGCGCGTCGTCCCCCCTCCGTTCCTTGTCCCCCCGCTCGCGCGGGCTTGCGCGTTCGCCGCCGGGAGGTGGCCGCAGAGTCCCGGCGCTCGCCCTTCCGTACGCCCGCTCGCTTGGTCACGTGCCGGCGTCCCGGCCCGTCTTCGGAACGAGCGCGCACGCGTGCATCGTCTGCGACCGCGGATGCGAGCCACATCCCCAGCAGGCTCGTCACCCCCCACGTCGCCCTCATCGCGAGGCGCAGTTGCAGGCGCCAGGCCAGCGCCTTGGCCAGCCGACGCCGCGGTTCCCGAGTCCACTCCTCTGGACCAGGCAGCGCTGTCCGTGGACCGCGAGTGATGTGGTGCTCGTGAACATGCGACCTGCGGTACGGCACCGGGCCGCTCGGATCTCTCCTGAGACGAGGGAGGAGTGCTCATGTCGGGCGGCCGGCCACGCCGGCCGACGTGTCGTGCTGCGGCCCCCGCGTCTCACCTCTGGACTCCGCGGAGTGACGCGCCGCGACGGTCCGTCGCAACGCAATCACTCGAGTACTCAACGGTGGCTGACGCCTTCCTTGACCGCGTGGGTGGCGCGTGGTCCGGTCCGCGCGGCTCGACATCCACGCATCTGCGACGAACCTTCACCGGGGAAGTGCGATGAACAGCGAGGGGCGGCAGTCTTCCGGAAGTGTCTGTCTGGTCTTTCTTTTCCTTCTTCTCTCGGCAGGATTTGCACAAGCAAAGCCGGGAAAGATCTTCCTTCACATTCAGCGTGACGAGATCATCGCCGGAGGGGCGAGCTTCGGGTCCGCCGGCGCGTACGAGAAGGTCGCGGGAACGGTGGAGTTCCGCGTCGATCCCAACGATCCGCGGAACGCGATCGTCACCGACCTCGACCTCGCGCCGCGGGACGGCGACGGCCTTGTGACGTTCGACGCCGACTTCATGGTGCTTCGCCCGGCCAACGTGGCCCGCTGGAACCGCCAGCTCGTCTCGGAGATCAACAACCGGGGAGGCATCCTCCTCATGGGCTCGTTCAACAGCGCCGGTTTCACCAATGACCCGAGCACGGTGGCCGACTTCGGGAATGGGTTCTTCGTCAACGACGGCTACGCCCTGGCCTGGGTGGGCTGGGGCGCGGACGTCATTGCCGGCGGAGGGCGTTTCACCCTCCGCGCCCCGGCGCCGGTGAACCCGGACGGGACTCCGGTCACCCAGCGGATCACCATCGAGCTGGCCGACGAGTTCAGCTTCAACGAGGGCGGCACGGACACCTGCGTTCCTCTCAGCGGCTCGGCGACCATCGCTGGCTACCCGGCGGTGCTCTCGGAGGAGGCGGGGGACGAGCTCTTCGCCCGTCCGAGCGACTCGTTCCGTCCCTCCGTCCCGCCGATCCCCGTGGGCACGCTGGTCCCGCACTCACAGTGGCACTTCGGGGACCGGAACACCCTCTGCATCACCGGGGGCTTCCAGACCGGGACGGTCTATCAGCTGAACTACGTCGCTGAGGACACCCGCATCATGGGCCTCGGTTACGCCGCCCAGCGGGAGTTCGCTTCGTTCCTCCGCTACGCGAGCGCGGACAGCGCCGGAGTTCCCAACCCGCTCGCCGGCAACGGCGGCGTGGCCACCTCGCTCGTCTACGGAGCTTCGCAGTCAGGCGTCTACCTGCGTGACTACGTGTACCAGGGCTTCAACGAGGATACCCACGGGCGGAAGGTGTTCGACGCGGTGCACGCCCACATCGCCGGGGCGGTGAAGCTCGGGCTGAATTACCGCTTCGGCCAGGTCCATCCCTGGTCCACCGAACATCGGGATCGCTTCATTCCCCAGGTCACCTTTCCGTTCAATTTCGCCCCGCGGGTGAACCCGCTGGTCTTTCTCGGCGTCGAGCGCGGGCCACTGGTGGACGGGATCATGAAGCGTCCGCGGACCGATCCGTTCTTCGTCCAGACCGACAGCTCCAACGAGTACTGGTGGGGGCAGACTTCCCTCGTGGACACCGACGGGTTCGGGCACGAGGTCGAATTGCCCTGGAACGTTCGGCACTACGTCATCGTCGGGACCCAGCACTTCAGCCCGTCCGGCTCGGTGCCGACGCTCGGGCTTTGCCAGCAGGTCAACAACCCCGTTTACCAGGGGCCGGCGCTGCGGGCGATCTTCACCAACCTCGACGCCTGGACCACCCGTGGTGTCGAGCCGCCACGTAGCACGCGGCCGACGGTCGGCAAGCATCTGCTGGTGCCGCCGGAGAATCGGACGCAGGTGGGCTTCCCGGAGATTCCGGGGGTCACTTACAACGGCCTCTTCAACGCGCTGGGCGAGCTCGACTTCGGACCAGGCGTCGAGCAGAACCGCGGTGTCATCACTCACTGGGGCCATCCCCCATCACTCGCGACCTACCGGGTGCTGGTCCCCAAGGCGGACGAGCTCGGCATCGACCAGGGCGGGGTGAAGGTGCCGCAGGTCGGCGTTCCCATCGCGACGCTCACCGGCTGGAACCTGCGCCGAGCGCCCTACGTCGACGGCGACCTCTGCGAGCTGAACGGAATGTACCTGCCGCTTGCCGGAACGCGAGACCAGGCCAGGGCCGCCGGGGATCCACGTCCCTCGCTCCAGGAGCTATACAAGTCCCACAAGGGATACGTGAAGGCGGTGGAGCGGTTCGTCAAGAAGAGCGTCAAGGAGCGGTTCCTGCTTCCCGCCGACGCGGAGGCCGCCATCGAGGATGCCGAGAACAGCACCGTCCTCCAGGGCGTGAAAGGCCGGCCAGGGCACGACGACGATCGAGCCGGGGACGACGACTCGGAGAACCGGGACTGAGCAGCGCGGGCGGCGCCCCGGACGCTCGGGGCGCCTTGCCCGTCAGGCCGCCAGTGACTGGAGGAGCAGCGCCAGCTCGTCCCGCCCTGCGGCCTTCGGGAGGTAGTAGTGCGGGCGCGCGTGGAGCGCCTGCTGCACCTCGTCCATCCCCGCGGCGGTGAGGATCACCACCCGCGGTCCCCCGTCGGGAAGCCGCGCCATGACGTCGTGCCCATCCAGCCCGGGCATGCGCAGGTCCAGGAGGATGACCGAGCAATCCAGGTGCTCGAGCAGCTTGAGCGCCTCGGCTCCGTCGGCAGCCAGCACCGGCTCGTAGCCCAGCTCCTCGAGCTCGATCGAGAGGAGGTGCCGCCAGCTCGGGTCGTCATCGACGACGAGCACCTTGCGCTTGGGAGTCCCGGCCGTACCCACGAAGAATCAAGGATGTCAGAGATGCCGGGCCTCGGTCACCCCCGGCACGGTGCCCGGTCGTGGAGCGACCGGCCGTCAACTCTCGACGATCCGGCTCCGCGGGTGCCGCACGTCGGTGCCGCGGACCATGTAGATGACCATCTCCGCCACGTTCACAGCGTGATCTCCGATCCGCTCCAGGTGCTTGCAGATCGAGACGAGTGACGTCGCACGACGGATGTTCCGCGAGTCCTCCATCATGAAGGCGAGGAGCTCGTTGAAGATCTTCACGAAGAGGTCGTCGAGGTGGTCGTCCCCGGCGAGCACCTCCTGGGCCTCGTCTGGATCGGCGCGCACGAACGAGTCCAGCGCCTTCTTGACCTGCTCCTGGGCCAGCTCGGCAAGCCGGGGCATGTCCACGTAGGCGGCGAGCGGGGGGGCCTGGTTCAGGTCCATCGCCCGCTCGGCGATGTTCACGGCCAGATCGCCGATGCGCTCCAGGTCGGTGACGATCTTCAACGCGGTTGTGATGAGGCGCAGGTCACTGGCTGCCGGCTGCCTGAGGGCGAGGATCTTCCGGCACAGCTCGTCGATGTCGACCTCGAGGCGGTTGATCTCGACATCCGCTTCCTTGACCTGTTCGCCGAGCTCCGAGTCCCGATCGGTGAGCGACCGCATGCTCTTGGCGATCTGCTCCTCGACCTTCGCTCCCATGGCGAGGAGCTTCTCGCGCACCAGGCGGAGGTCGGACTCGAACGCCTTGTCGGTGTGCGACGCCCCGACCTTACCCGAACTTGCCGGTGACATAGTCCTCCGTCCGTCGCTCGCGCGGGTTGGTGAAGATCTGCGCAGTGGGGCCGATCTCGATGAGCTCGCCCAGGTAGAAGAACGCAGTGTTGTCCGAGACGCGGGCTGCCTGCTGCATCGAGTGGGTCACGATGATGATCGTGTACTTCTCCTTGAGCTCGTGGATCAGCTCCTCGATCTTCGCGGTGGCGATCGGGTCGAGCGCGGATGCCGGCTCGTCCATCAAGAGCACCTCGGGCTCCACCGCCAGCGCGCGGGCGATGCAGAGGCGCTGCTGCTGTCCACCGGAGAGCGAGGTCCCGGCGTGCCTGAGCCGATCCTTCACCTCGTCCCAGAGCGCCGCCTGACGCAGGCACCGCTCGACGATCTCCACGTGGTTTCCGCCCATCCCGTTGAGGGTGAGGCCGGCCGCGACGTTCTCGAAGATGCTCATCGTCGGGAAGGGATTGGGTCTTTGAAAGACCATCCCCACCCGCCGGCGCAGCAGCACGGGGTCGATGCCCCGGGCGTAGAGGTCCTTGCCGTCGACGAAGACCTTGCCCTCGACGCGTGCGCCGGGACCCAGGTCGTGCATCCGGTTCAGCGCGCGGATGAACGTCGACTTGCCGCAGCCGGAGGGGCCGATGACCGCGAGAACCGTCTGCGGCTTCACCCCCAGCGACACGTGCCGGATGGCGTGGTTCGCGCGGAAGTAGACGTTCAGGTCGTGCACCTCGACCTTGAGCGGGGTGTCCGCCCCCGGCGCGATTGGGGCCTGTGGTGCCACCGTGGGCACGGGAGGAGCTGGCTTCTCTGAATTCATGGCTTGTGCCGGGGCGGCGGGAGTCATCGGGCACCCTTGAGACGGCTTCTGGTGAGCACGCGGGACGCGATGTTCAACAGTCCCACCACGAGGAGAAGAACCAGCGACGCCGTCCAGGCCTTCGCGTGCCAGTCGTCGTACGGACTGATGGCGTAGTTGTAGATCGCCACGGTGAGCGAGGCCGTCGGAGCGCTCGGGTTGACGTTCCAGTACTGGTTGTTCAGGGCGGTGAAGAGCAGCGGCGCGGTCTCGCCGGCGGCGCGGGCCACCGAGAGGAGGCAGGCGGTGACGATCCCGCCCATCGCGGTGCGGATGATGACCCGCAGGCTGGTCTTCCAGTTGGGCACACCCAGGGCGAGCGATGCCTCGCGGAGCGAGCCGGGAACGAGGCGGACCAGCTCCTCGGTCGCCCGGGCGAGGGTGGGGATCATGAGGATGGCCAGGGCCACCCCACCGGCCCACGCGGAGAAGTGCCCCATGGGGATGACCACCAGCGCGTAGGCGACGATCCCGATGACGATGGACGGGACACCGGAGAGCACCTCGGCCATGAACCGCACCGTGTTGCCGATGGTTCCGTCGCCCTTCTCGGCGAGGTAGACGCCAGCGCCGACTCCGAGCGGCAGGCCGATGAGGCAGGCGAGGCCCACCATGTACAGGGTGCCGACGAGCGCGTTGCCGATGCCGCCGCCCTCCTCGCCCACCGGCTTCGGTAGCTCGGTGAAGAAGGCCCAGGAGAGGCCCGCGGCGCCCTTGCTGATCACCAGCCAGAGGACCGAGATGAGGGGGATGAAGGCCGCGACGAAGCAGATGGCGCACACGACCGCCATCCCTCGATCGACGATCTTCCGGTAGGTGAACGAGGAGTTGAGGGTCATCCCTTCATCCGGCTCGGGCCCTTCTGGACCGCGGTGACCAGCACCCGGGCTCCCGCATTCAGGAGGAAGGTGGTGGCGAAGAGGATGAGCCCCAGACCGGCCAGCGCGCCGACGTGCACGGCGCTCGTGGCCTCGGCGAACTCGTTGGCGATCACCGCCGGCAGGCTGTAGCCCGGAGCGAAGAGCGAGGCGGAGATCTGCGGCGAGTTGCCGATGACCATGGTGACCGCCATCGTTTCGCCCAGCGCCCGGCCGAGCCCCAGCAGCACCGCGCCGAGGATGCCGGCCCGGCTGTAGGGGATGACCGCCATCATCACCGCTTCCCACTTGGTCGCGCCGAGGGCCAGCGCGGCCTCACGGTTGGCCTCGGGCGTGGTCTTCATCACCTCGACCGAGACCGCGACGATGGTGGGGAGGATCATCACCGCGAGGAGCACGCCGGAGGCCATGTACCCGAGGCCTATCGGCGGGCCGGAGAAGATGGGCAGGAAGCCGAAGTGCTTCCCCAGCCAGGGCTGGATCGACTCACGCAGCCAGGGCACGACGATGAACAGGCCCCAGAGTCCGTACACCACCGAGGGAATCGCGGCGAGGAGCTCGACCGGGATGGTCAGGATCCGGCCGAGCTTGGGCGGCGCGAACTGGGTGATGAAGAGCCCGAGCCCGATCGCGATCGGAACGGAGACGACGATCGACACCGCCGAGGTGACCAGCGTGCCGTAGAGGAAGGTGAGGGCGCCGAAGTGCTCCTCGACCGGGTTCCACTCGGTGCTGGTGATGAAGCCCCACAGGCTGTGCTCCTTGGCCAGGGGCCTCGCCACCAGCGCGAGGTTGAGGACGATGAGGCCGGCGACCACGAGGACCATGATCCCCAGGGTCCACAGCACTCCGTTGAAGACGCGGTCGCCCACATTGCCCGGACCCGGGCGACCGTCCTCGGTGGCCTCGACCGCCAGATGACCAGCAGCCTCGGCCATGGCTTCCTTACTTGGCACTGACCTTCGCGCCGTTGACGGTCAGACCATCGATGGTCTTGAGCACCCGCTCCTGAACCTCGCGCGGCAGCGGCGCATAGTCCAGCGGAGTCGCCATCTTCTCGCCGTCATTGAGGGCCCAGCGGAGGAAGTTCACGATCGCCTTGCCCTTGGCGGCGTCCTTCGCGTCCTTGTGGACCAGGAGCCAGGTGAAGCCGGCGATGGGGTACGCGTCCTTACCGGAGGCGTTGGTGATCGAGACGCGGTAATCGGCCGGCATCTCCACGCCATTGGCCGCGGCGGTGGCGCTCTCGATTGACGCCTTCACCCAGTTGCCATCCTTGTTCTTCAGCTCGGCGACGGTCAGTTTCTGCTGGATGGCGTAAGCGAGCTCGACGTAGCCGATGGAGCCCGGGGTGGCCTTCACCAGGCCGGTGACGCCGTCGTTGCCCTTGCCGCCGAGGCCGATCGGCCAGTTCACGCTCGTCCCCGAGCCGACCCTGCTCTTGAACTCCGGAGAGACCTTGGAGAGGTAGTCGGTGAAGATCGCGTTGGTGCCGGAGCCGTCCGAGCGGCGAGCGACGACGATGCTCTGCTCGGGCAGCTTCACGCCCGGGTTGTCGGCGGCGATCGCCGGGTCGCTCCACTTGGTGATCTTCCCGAGGAAGACGTTGGCGAGCGTCTCGCCGGAGAAGCGGAGGTTCTTGAGGCCGGGCGCGTTGTAGGCCACGACGACCGCGCCGAGGACGGTGGGGATGTGCACCACGTCCGGGGCCTTCGCGATCTGGTCGTCCTTCATCGGAGCGTCGCTCGCACCGAAGTCGACGGTGCCCTCGGTGAACTGCTTGATGCCGCCACCAGAGCCGATGGCCTGATAGTTGAACTTAATGTCGGGGTGCAGCTTGTTATATTCGCTGAACCATTTCTGGTAGATGGGCGCGGGGAACGTCGCGCCGGCCCCGTTGATGAGCAGGCCCTGCGCCGACGCTGCGGTGCCGAGCAACAGCGCGGCGCCCATGAGCAGCCTCTTCATGGTGTGACTCCCTTGGGTGATTGTCGGAGGGAACGAATCTCGGCGCGAAGTAACGGTCGTCCGTGGCGTTCCGGTGACGGACCGGTGAAAGCTGTGCTCGGCAGGGGGTTTACGCGCAATCGTCACCGGTCCAGAACCGCCTGGAATCAGACGGGCGGAAGGCTCGCTTCAGCCGCGGTGGATTCGCGTTCCAGCAGTGCGGTTCGGGATTCCGTTGGCATGCGATCCAGTCCCCGGAGCTCGGGGAAAAGCCGGGTCCACGCCAGGACGACGAGGAGGGTTCCGACGCCGCCGGCGATGACTGCTCGGACCGGGCCGAGCCACTGCGCGGTGAGGCCGGATTCGAACTCGCCGAGCTCGTTGCTGGCGCCGATGAAGAGCATGTTCACCGCGTTCACCCGGCCTCGCATCTCGGGAGGCGGCGAGATCTGCACCACGGTGAGGCGGACGAAGACGCTGAGCATGTCCCCGCCGCCCATCACCACGAGGATGAGGAAGGACAGCCAGAGCGACCGCGACAGGCCGAAGGCGATGATGGTCAGGCCGAAGACGGCGACGCCGATGAACATCGTCCGTCCCACCCGACGCTTCAGGGGACGGGCCGCGAGGTAGAAGCCGACGACGCCGGCGCCGATGGCCGGGCCGCTCCGGAGGATGCCCAGGCCCCACGCACCGGTGTGCAGCACGTCCTGGGCGAAGACCGGCATGAGCGCGATCGCTCCGCCGAGCAGCACCGCGAAGAGATCGAGCGAGACCGCGCCGAGGACGATCTTGTTCTCCCAGACGTAGCGCACCCCGGCGAGGACGGTGGCCCACGACGCGGCTTTCTGCTCCATCCGGCCGGTGCGGGTCTTCACGCCCAGGAGCACGAGGATGTCCACCACTGCGAGGCCCGCGGCGAGCAGGTACACCGCCTCGGGGTGGCCGAAGATCGCGTAGAGGCCGCCGCCCAGCGCCGGACCGACGACGTTGGCCACCTGGAAGGTGCTCGAGTTCCAGGCGACGGCGTTCGGGAAGTCGGCCTCGGGAAGCAGCGACGGCATGAGCGCCTGGGCCGCCGGGGCATTGAAGGCGCGAGCGCAGCCGAGGAGAACGAGCACCGCGAAGATCGGCACCGGGGTGCGGATCTCGGTCAGGGCGAGCCAGGCGAGGATTCCGGAGCAGAGCCCGAAGGCGAGATGGCAGAGCAGGACGACGCGCCGGCGATCGAACCGGTCCGCGGCGTGGCCGGCGGGCAAGGTGAGTAAGAGCGGCGGAAGGAACTGGGCCAGGCCGACGTAGCCGAGATCGAGGGGCCGCTTGGTGAGCGCGTAGACCTGCCAGCCCACCGCGACGTTCACCATCTCCAGGCCGAGGATGGAGAGGAACCGCGAGCCGAGGAAGCGCCGGTAGTCGAGGGAGCGGAAGGCGCGAAGCGCGTTCGAGCGGGCGAGAGCGGTCACGGGGAGCGAGCCGACGGCCATCCCACGAGGGTGGCCATGCTCGCAAGGCACAGTCTGCTCATCGCAGCCGTGCCGCCCACGCACGGCCGGGGCGGAGTGCGGCTAGCGCCGAAACCACATGTTGTATCGACTCGTCCCTCGCTGGTCTTCGCGGCCGATCTCCGCGTCGCTCCTCCGTCACGTAGCGAGAGCTACGCTCCGTCGTCGCTCCTAGACCTCGGCCGCGAATCCGGCGCGATCATCCGGTCAATACAAGTGGTCTCGGCGTTAGCGCAGCGAGATCCAGGGACTCGTCACGCGGACGACCTGCCAGTCGCCCTGGCGGCGCTCGAGCTCGAGCATGCCTGCGCTGCCGAGGACGACACCCACGTCGACCCGCGCCTGGTCTCCCGATATCTGAGCCTGGCCGATGGAGAGGATCGCCGAGGGCTCGCTGCGACAGTCGCTCCGGTCGGCCGAGAGGCGACTGGCGAGCGGCGTGAGGTGGTCGAGCACGGCGGCGCGATCCTGCGCCCGGTCGAGCTCGACGCAGACGACGCCGTGAGCGCGGGCGGACTCGTCGACGTAGGTGGTGAGGGCGTAGGCGGCGGCGGCCTCGACCGCGGAGTTCGTCGTCGGGGCGCTCGAGACGGGCGCGGGCGCCGCGCTGGGCATCGCTCGCGTTGCGACCGGTGCGGAGTTCGCGCAGGCAGTTCCGAGGGCGGCGATGGCGAGGACGAGGTGTTTCATGGACGGAGTCTCCTCCCGCCCCTGGAGGTCGTCGAACTTCTGGCTCACCCCGGACGACAGGCGGCGGCGCGGGCCTCGAGGCGTGCGCGCTGGCGTGCGTTCCGGGTGAGGCCGGCGGCGCGCTCGAAGTCTGCTCCAGCCTCCGCGAGTCGCCCGAGGGCCTGGAGGAGCTCGGCCCGCGCAGCCGGGAAGAGGTGGTACCGCGACAGCTCGGGATGGCCGGCGAGCGCGTCGAGGAGCACGAGTCCTGCCGCCGGTCCCTCGGCGCGAGAGACTGCCATCGCCCGATTCAGCTCGATGACCGGCGACGGCGTCAGCTGCCCCAGCTCGCCGTAGAGGCGGGCGATGCGGCCCCAGTCGGTGTCCTCGGGTCGGGTGGCCCTCGCGTGGCAGCCGGCGATCATCGCCTGGAGCTGGTACGGGCCCCGTGTGGCGGTGAGGGCCTCGCCGCGCCCC
>DASXGF010000291.1:0-7375 GCA_036489275.1 Myxococcaceae bacterium
GTGTCCGGCGGGCCGTACACGACGGTCGGTAGCACGGGCGGGACGACGTTCACCAACACCGGGCTCACGAACGGCACCACTTACTTCTACGTGGTCAGCGCGGTGAACGCGTCCGGCGAGAGCGGGAACTCCACGCAGGTCAGTGCCACGCCGCAAGGGGCCACGCCCCAGCCGCCCACGGGGCTCGGCGCGACGCCGGGGAACGCCCAGGTCTCGCTGAGCTGGACCGCTTCATCGGGAGCGACGAGCTACAACGTGAAGCGCTCGACCGTGTCCGGCGGGCCGTACACGACGGTCGGTAGCACGGGCGGGACGACGTTCACCAACACCGGGCTCACGAACGGCACGACCTATTTCTACGTGGTGACCGCGGTGAACGCGTCCGGCGAGAGCGGGAGCTCCGCACAGGTGAGTGCCACGCCGCAGGCCGCCGTCCCGGCCCCGCCCACCGCCGTCTCCGCGAACCCGAACAAGCCCGGACGCCTGAGCCTGCGCTGGACGCAATCCGTCACGCCGGGAGTCACGCAGAACGGGATCTTCAAGCGGACGAGCTCCGGCTCGTACTCCGGGAGCCCGACCGCCACCATCCCGGCGAACACCCAGTATCAGGACAACGACGTCACCAGGGGAACCACGTACTGCTACGTCGTCACGGCCATCAGTAGCGCCGGGCCCAGCGCACCGTCGACCGAGGCCTGCGGTAACCCGAAGTAGACGCGTCTCCACGCAGGGGGCGGTCGGCGTCCGGCGCCGAGCCGCCCCGGCGTTTACTGGTGGAAGCCGCCGCGGCCCAAGCGGAGCTCGACCGGGGAAGGCCGCGTCCTCGCCTGGGGACGGCTCTACCTCGCTGCGGACGCCGTGAAGCGAGTGGAGGAGGAGGCACGCCGCCGCGGCGGCAGTCCCTCGGGCGTGCTCGCCGAGATCGTCGAGCACTGGGCCCGGGAGCTCACCGACGAGACCGAGGCGCCGGAGGGACATGCCGGCGAGGAGCATTCCTCGGACGCCGGTCGCTCCGCACCGGTGGCAGCGCGGCGCGCGTCGAAGTGAGCGCAGCCGTCCGGCCCGGGTCCCTGAAGCCGGCGCCCCCGGACCGGGCGGGGCCGCTCGATCGGGCTCAGGCCGCCCCGGCGCCGGGCATCTCTCCGAGCGGCCGGAGCAGGACCTCTCGCGGCTTGGCCCCATCCGCCGGGCCCACCACGCCGTCGCGCTCCATGCGCTCGATCATCCGCGCCGCGCGGTTGTAGCCGATGCGCATCTTGCGCTGGAGCATCGAGATGCTGACCTGGCGCATCTCGCTCACCACCGCCAGGGCCTGGTCGTAGAGCTCGTCGCTCAGCTCGTCCTCCACGCCGGCGTCGCCCAGGTCCTCCTCGCGCGGCCGGAGGATGTTCTCGTCGTAGACGGGCTTGCCCTGCGATTTGAGATGATCCACGGCCCGCTTGATCTCCTGCTCGCTGACGAATGCCCCGTGCACCCGGACCATGTTCGCGCTGGTCGGAGGCATGATCAGCATGTCGCCCATCCCCAGCAGCGACTCGGCCCCCACCGTCCCCAGGATGGTCATCGAGTCGGGCTTGGTGCGGAGCATGAAGCTGATCCGCGTCGGGAAGTTCGCCTTGATGACGCCGGTCACCACGTCGGTCGACGGGCGCTGCGTGGCGACGAGCAGGTGGATGCCCGCCGCGCGCGCCATCTGCGCCAGCCGGGCGATGTACGTCTCCACCTCGCGGCTCGCCACCATCATCAGATCCGCCAGCTCGTCGATGATGACCACCAGGTACGGGAGCTTCTTCAGCTCCTTCGGCTTCTCGTCGGCCTCCGGCTCGGTCGTGGCGGCCTCGACGTCGCCCGCTGCGTCGGAGTCGCCCTCCAGGCTCGCGCGCGGATCCTCGGCGGCGGCGAGCGGCGAGGGGACCCCGAGGGACTCCTCCTTCGCCCGGGCCAGCGCCTCGTCCTCGGACTCGCCCTCCCCGACGTCGACGACGAGCAGCGAGGAGGCCTTCTTCGCCTTCGGCGCCTCGCGCTTCTGCTCCAGCAGCACCCGGGCGTCGCCCTTGGCGCTCTCCACCAGCTTGTTGTACCCGGCGATGTTCCGCACGCCGGCCTCCGAGAGCACCTGGTACCGGCGTTCCATCTCCTCCACCGCCCAGCGCAGCGCGAGCGCCGCCTTCCTTGGATCGGTGACCACCGGCAACAAGAGATGCGGAATGCCCTCGTAGACGCTCAGCTCGAGCATCTTCGGGTCCACCATGATGAAGCGGACCTCCTCCGGGGTCGCCTTGAGGAGGATGCTCATCACCATCGAGTTCACCGCCACCGACTTGCCGGACCCGGTGGTGCCGGCCGCGAGGACGTGCGGGGCCTTCGCCAGATCCAGCACGTAGGGCATGCCCTCGATGTCCTTGCCCAGCGCCATGGTGAGCTTGCTGCTGGAGCGCTGGAAGACGTCCTGCTCGACGATCTCCTTGAGGTACACCGTCTCGCGGTCGCGGTTCGGCACCTCGATGCCCACCACGCCCTTGCCGGGGATGGGGGCGACGATGCGCACCCGCATCGCCTCCATCGCCATCGCCAGGTCGTCGGCCAGCGCTGCGATCTTCGAGACCTTGATCCCCGGGCCGGGCAGGAACTCGTACATCGTGACCACCGGCCCCGGGCGGATCTCCACCACGTCGCCCACGATCCCGAAGTCGGCCAGCTTCGCCCGCAGCTTCTCCGCGGTGCTGAAGAACGCCTCCTTGTCCAGCGCGCTGCGCTCGGGCCGGTCGAAGTCGAGCACGTCCAGCGGCGGCGGCGTGAACTGGGTCCGTCCACCCACGAACTCGAACTGGTTCTGCTCCTTGTGCCGGGCGCTGGGCTTCGGCGGCGCCTTCGGCTCGACGATCAGCGGCGCGCGGGCAGGGGAGGGGACGATGGCGGTCACCGACTCCATCTCGAGCTCGGCGCCGGCGACGGTCGTCGCGGTCGACATGGCCGCCACCGCCGCGGCGGCGGACACCGTCGGGGCGGACGGGGTCACGATCTCCGGCTGATCTCCCTTCCGTCGCCGCCGGTTCGGCTCCGGCGCCGGGGCGGGAGCCGAGGCCGCGGCCAGCTCGCGGGTCCACACCGGATCCGCGCCGGGCGGCAGCGCCATGGGCGTCGCGCCGTCCTTCCCGCGCTCGAGCGCCTTGGTCTCCGACTCGCGCGCCAGGCGCATCGCCTCCTCGGCGACGGCCTCGGCCTCCAGCGCCTCCGCCTCGGCCTGGCTCAGCTCCTCCTCGTCCGCCTCCAGCTGCGCGAGGAACGCCGCCTCCTCCAGCTTGGCCGCGGCGCGCGACTCGCCCCGCGCGGCCCAGCCCTTCTTCTGCGCGGCCCACAGGGCGAGCAGCGCCGCCTTCGCCTTGCCCCCGAGCTCACCGACGAGATGCCCGAGCGCCGCCACCGCCCGGAGCAGCGCGAACTGCGTGGCCACGAGCATCGCCGCGAACGCGACGGCGGAGACGACGATGACCGTCCCCAGGACCTCGAACAGATCCACCAGCCAGACCGACACCGCGACGCCCAGGGCGCCGCCGGGCGGGTTCCGCGCGTGCGCGCCGGGCGTCCCGAGCCCGAGCTGGAGCAGCACGCAGCCGGCGACCAGCAGCACCCCGGCGGCGATGAACTGGAGGAGGCGCCGCTTCTCCCGCCGCCCCACGAGCAGGACACCCGAGACGTAGACGCCCGCCAGGGGAATGGCCGGCGCGGCGATGCCCAGGAGGCCTCCCAGGAGCGCCGCCAGCGCATGCCCCACCGGCCCCGCGCCGTTGTGCGCGGTCCGCGGGGCGAAGGGCCCGGGCTCCGTCAGCAGGGCGACGAGCGCCAGGGACGACAGGGCGAGGATCGCGACACCCACGAGTGCGCGGTGACCCACCCCCGTGCCTTCGACGCGCCGCACGGCCAGCGCCTTCTTGCGCGACGAGACCTCCTGCTTCGACAGGATCTTCTTTTCCGGACGGGCCCGTCTGGCCGCCATGGCGTACCGCTCCCTCGCCCCCGAGGGGGCCTACCTGTTGCGACCTGAAGCAGCAGTCGACTGTCGGGCCAGGCCCGGGGGTGGTCAATTTTCCAGCCCTGTGCCATGCACGGTTGATCCAGGCATGGACGTCCGTTGCGAGCGGTGCAAGACGCTGTACGAGCTCGACGACGCGCGGGTCTCGGAGGCGGGGACCACCGTGCGGTGCACGACGTGCGGCCACGTGTTCCGTGTCCGGAAGAAGGTCCTCCTCATGACCGAGGCGGTCGGCGAGGGCGGCGAGTCCACCGCCGTGCCCCCACCGGTCGTCGACAAGCCGGCCTGGCGCGTCCGCAGCCCGAGCGGCCGAGTCATCGCCTTCCGCGAGCTGACCTCGATGCAGAAGTGGATCGTCGAGCGGAAGTTCGGTCGCGACGACGAGATCAGCCTCCACGGTGACCACTGGAAGCGCCTCGGCGACATTGCCGAGCTGCAGCCGTTCTTCCTCCTCCTCGACGAGGTGGACCGCGTCCACCAGCTCGAGGAGCGCCTTCGCCGGTTGGAGGCGCCGGACGAGGCGCCCGAGGCGCTGGAGCGCGAGCTCGGCGGCGAGGAGAGCCCGGAGACTGCTCCCACGGCCGTCCGGCCGGCGCTCACCCCCATCCGCCTCGAGACGCCGATCGACCCGCCCCCCGAGGCCGAGTCCGACCGCGAAGCGGGCGTCCCCGCGTTCGCGCCGGACCCCCGGACCGCCGGACCCGTGTCCTGGCCCCCCCGCTCCGAGCCGCTCCCGCCCGAGCCCTCTCCGAGGGGCGTGCCCGAGCCGTGGACCGCGCGCGCCCAGCCCACCCCGCCTCCCGCTGCGCCCGTCGAGCCGGAGCCCGCCGCCGAGATGCCCCGTCCCGGCCCGCCCTCGGCCTTCTCGCTCGAGGACATCCGGGAGGCCACCCGTCCCTCGCCGGACGACCTGACGATGCCGGAAGGCACCATCGAGCCGCCCCCGCCGCAGGCGCCCGACGAGGCCGACCAGCCCCAGTTCACCCGGCGCGCCGGCCTGGGGGTGAGCCCGGGCCCGGTCGAGGACCTCGAGGGCTGGGAGACCCCGCCGCGTCGCAGCCACAGCGGCTGGCTCGCGGCGTTCCTGAGCGTCCTGGCCCTCGGCGTGGCCGCGGCGGCCTACTTCGAGATCTGGGTCCCGGCCCAGGAAGAGAAGCTGCGCCAGGAGGCCCAGCGGGCCCGCCTGGAGGAGACGCAGAAGGCCCGGGACGCCCAGGACGCCGAGGTCCGCGAGCGCGAGCGCAAGGCCAAGGAGGAGCTCGTCGCCGGAATGGCGAACCGGGCGGACGCCGGGACTGGCGCCGCGGCCACCCCCGCCGCCCCGGTCGACGCCGGGACGGGCGGAAGCGCCGCCCCCGAGGGTCCGCGCGGATCGGCCGCGCCGACGCCCCCTGCCGCCGCCCCCACCAAGACCGTGGCCGCCGTCACCCCGCCGCCCCGGCCCGGACCGGCCAAGTCCCGGGCTCCCGAGCCGCGGGCACGCTCCTTCGACGAGTGGATGGCCCAGGGCGACCGCGACCGGGCGCAATCCCGCGCGAAGGCGGCCCTCGACGCCTACGGCCGGGCCAGCGCCCTCGATGGCTCGCGTCCGGAGGCCTACCTGGGGCAGGGGCGGGCGCAGCTCGAGCTCGGCGACCCTCGCTCGGCGATCGCCGCGTTCCGCCGCGCCCTCATGGTGAACTCGCGGTACACGGTGGCCGAGTTCTGGCTCGGCGAGGCGTACCGGAAGGTGGGCCAGTCCTCGCAGGCGGTGGAGGCCTACGGCCGTTACCTGGAGGCTGCACCAGAAGGCGCCGAGGCGCCGCGGGCGCGAGAGGCCTTGAACGCGCTTCGGTAGCGGGGCAGAAGGGAAGAACCATGCTGGACAAGCCTTCGAGAGAAGAGGACGAGTACTTCGCCCGCGAGGACATCGAGAAGAAGCGGAAGCTGGCCTACCAGCAGGCGCACGTCATGGCCGAGCAGCAGAAGGAGGCGCTCCGCACGCTGCACTACATGAAGTGCCCGAAGTGCGGCTTCGACCTGCACACCCTGAAGCGCGGCGAGGTCGACCTCGACATGTGCTTCAACTGCAAGGGTCTGTGGATCGATTCCGGCGAGCTGGCGCACTTCGAGAAGCAGCTCCGCTCGCCCGAGCAGCGGCACGCCGTGGTGAGCGCGCTCCTGAACATCTTCAAGCACGACTGACGATGTCCCTCACCCTGGAAGAGGTCCGGCACGTGGCCGCCCTGGCGCGGCTCTCGCTCTCCGCCGAGGAGGAGACGCTGATGCGCACCCAGCTCAGCGCCATCCTCGACGCGGTGGCCGAGCTCTCGAACGTGGACACCTCCGCCGTGGAGCCCACCTCGCACGCCGCCGGAGAGGTCTCGCCGTGGCGGCCGGACGAAGTGCGCCCGTCGTTCCCGCCGGAGAAGGCGCTCGGCAACGCGCCGGCCAAGGTGGGGACCAGCTTCGCCGTCCCGCGCATCATCGAGTGAACCGATGGAACCGACCGAACTGTCCATGCTCGAGCTGGGCAAGAAGCTCGCGTCGGGCGAGCTCTCCAGCGTCGAGGCGGTCCGGGCCTGCCTCGACCGGGTGGAGCGGCTCGACGGGCAGGTGAAGGCGTTTCTCCGCGTGGACCGGGAGGGAGCGCTGGCCCAGGCCGAGGCGGCCGACCGCCGGCGCAGGGGCGGGAAGCGGGCCGGGCCGCTGGACGGCGTCCCGGTCGGGCTGAAGGACCTCTTCCTCACCGAGGGCCTGCCCACCACCGCGGGCTCGAAGATCCTCGAGTCCTTCGTGGCTCCCTACGACGGCACGGTGGTGAAGCTGCTCAGGGCCGCGGGTACCCCCATCCTCGGCAAGCTGAACATGGACGAGTTCGCGATGGGCAGCTCCACCGAGAACTCCGCGTTCTTCCCCACGCGCAATCCCTGGAACCTGGCCACCAGCCCCGGCGGGAGCTCGGGCGGCTCGGCGGCGACGGTCGCGGCGCGGATGGTGTTCGGCGCGCTGGGCACCGACACCGGCGGCTCCATCCGGCAGCCGGCAGCGCTCACCGGGACGGTGGGCCTGAAGCCGACCTACGGGCGGGTGTCGCGGTTCGGGGTGGTGGCGTTCGCCAGCTCGCTGGATCAGGTCGGGCCGATGACCCGGGACGTGCCGGATTGCGCGACGCTCCTCCAGACCATCGCGGTGTACGACCCCTGCGACTCCACTTCCGCGCCGGTGAAGGCACCGGACTACCTCGCCGAGCTCGAGGCCGGGGTGAAGGGGATGAAGCTCGGCCTTCCGCGCGAGTACTTCGAGCTGCCCGGCATGGACCCGGAGGTCCGCGCGGCGGTCGAGGGAGCCACCCGGGCGCTG
>DASXGF010000524.1:0-2193 GCA_036489275.1 Myxococcaceae bacterium
GGCCGGGCGAGGTGCGGCTACTTCGTGGTCGCTGCGGCAGCCTTCTTCCGCTCGCGACGCTTCTTCCAGTGCTGCTTGATCTTCATCTGCTTGCGGCGGTGCTTGCTTCTGCTACGGGCCATCGCTGCTCCTGTCCTGAGGTCCTTGGGCGTCCGGAGCGGTGCCTCCTAGCAGAACGCCCGGCGGGGCGTCATCCGTCCGGACCCGAGCCGTCCGGTGGGCGGGTGGGAAAGGGGATGCCCTCCGCGCCGCGCACCGCGGTGGGCACGGCGTCGGCGACCTTCACCGTGCCCTCCCGATCGCTGTCCACCGGCGGCCCCTGCGGACCGGTGGGCCGGCGGCGCTGTCCGAGCGCGGGTCGGATCGCCTCGGCGAAGCGGCGGACCTCGTCGAGGGGGAGCGCCGGACAGTGGTTGCCGTTGATGCCGGTCATCGGCCCGGCCATGCACATCGAGTTGAGGATCGCCTCCTCGGTGGCCTCCATCACCGCCTCGTAGAGAGGGTCCAGTCGCTGGTCGAGGAGGAACTTCACCTTGGTCACCATCTTCCGCGTGCGGCGCGGGATGACGTTGGAGGTGGAGAAGCCGACGACGATCTCTCCCGAGCCGTGCGCGGCGTAGCTCCCCACCCGGCCGATCCCCAGCGCGACGCGGCGGCAGAGGCGGTTGAGCTGGTTGGGAAGGACCGGCGCGTCGGTGGCCAGCACCGCGATGATGCTCCCGTAGGTGGCGGTGCGGCGCGGGACCTCGCGGTAGCGCTCCTCGAGCACCTCGCCCAGGGGCAACCCGCCGAAGCGCAGGTTGTGCATCTTCCCGAAGTTCGACATCACCAGGACGCCGAGGGTGTAGCCGCCGTGCGACTCGGGGAGCTTCCGCGACGAGGTGCCGATGCCGGCCTTGAAGTCGCAGGTCACCATCCCCGTGCCGCCTCCCACGCTCCCCTCGGCCACCGGGCCGGTCGCGGCCGAGGCCACCGCCGAGCGCACGTGCTCCTCGCGCACGTGGCGGCCGGTGATGTCGTTCAGCCAGCTGTCGTCGCACTCCCCCACCACCGGGATGATGACGTCGTGCTCGTCGCCGATGCCCGGGTTCTGCTCCACCATGATCCGCGCCATCGCGTCGGAGACGACGCCGACCGACATGGTGTTGGTGAGGAGGATGGGCGTCTCGAGGAGGCCCCACTCCATCACCTGGGTGAGCCCGGAGACCTCGCCCGCGCCGTTGAGCACGAAGCCGCCTCCGTGCAGCCGCTCCATGAAGATGTTCCCGCCGCCGGGAACGATGGCCGTGACGCCCGTGCGCACCGGCCCCTTCCCCGGCCGGAGCGGTCCCTCGCCGGAGATGAGCGTGGTGTGTCCGATCAGCACGCCGTCCACGTCGGTGATGGCGTTGAAGCGTCCGGTACGGAACCGGCCGAGCGGCAGATCGAGCGCGCGGGCACGCACCCGCGGTTCGGTGCTGCTGGGAGCGTCGGCCATGATCCGCCGACCTTACTCCTCCGTGCGTGTCCGGGCGTGCGCCGCCGGGGTCATCCCTTGCCCTCGCGCAGCTCGGGCCCGGGCAGTTCGGGCGCGTGCACCCCGCTGCCGTTGCCGTTGCCGTTCCCGTTCGCGGCCTGGGGCGCCATGTCCGCAGCGGCCGCGCGGCGGGACTGCTCGCGCTCCTTGTAGCGGCGGATCGCCCCGCTCAGGATTTCACCGATGAGCGTCCGGTAGTCCATGCCCGCGCCCTTGGCGATGAGGACCAGATCGCTCCACCCCGGGGTGAGGCCGGGCAGCGGGTTGCACTCCAGGAAGTAGAAGCGGCCCCGGGCGTCCATCTTGAAGTCGATCCGGGCGACGTCGCGGCAGCCCAGGGCCATGAAGGCGCCACGGGCCGCGGTGCGAAGCTTCTCCGTCTGGCTCGGCTCGAGCTTCGCCGGGACCTCGTAGCGGATGCGATCGTTCCAGTCGAGCTTGTGCTGGAAGCTGTAGACCGGGTTCGGATCGTCGGTATCGACGAAGACGATCTCCATCGGCGGCAGGACGCGAGGACGGCGCTCGCCGAGAAGGCCCACGGTGAACTCGCGGCCGCGGATGTACTCCTCCACCAGCGCCGGCTGCTGGTACTTGGAGACCAGCTCTCGCACCACCTCGCGGAGCTCGGCCTCGTTCTGGACGACGCTCTTGCTCACCACGCCCTTGCTCGAGCCCTC
>DASXGF010000558.1:0-2100 GCA_036489275.1 Myxococcaceae bacterium
CGACCGAGCTTCCGAGGTCGAGCATCAACGTGCTCGCCAGGCGATCCATCCAGTGGGCGCGCACCGAGAAGAGGGTGATCATCCCGAAGCTGAAGAGGTTGAACACCCAGAGCCACGCGAACGAGTCCAGAAAGAACCCGATCTCCAGGCGCGCGTTGTGTCGCAGAACGACCAGAAGCGCGGCCGAGAGGGCGATGAAGGCACACTGCCCGGCGACGTATCGACGCACTTCGTTTCCCATCGCGATGCTGTGGCCCCGATCCGTGGCACTCATCTCAATCTCTTGTTCGCGCCAGGTCCCGGCCCCCCCAACCGCCGAATGGACTCGCGACGTAGAGGCACTGCGCGGGGTGGAAGCGTCTAGGCCCGGTAACCCACGACAGCATAGTCCTGCGGGCCCAGCAGCTTTTCCCTGATCCACCCTGCGACCGGGCCGTTGTCGAGCTCGGGCGCGCTCATCGGGCGGAAGTAATCCACCCGCACCCGGACCAGGCCGCGCGCCTCCGCGAGGAACCGCATCGTGGACGGATGGAGCGGACGGATGTGCGTCGGGTCCATGTAGAAGTTGCACGCCCCGACGAGGATGTTCTCCGGATTGGGTGTCTCGAAGATTGCGAGCCCTCCCGGAGCCAGCACCCGGGCGCATTCCTCGAAGACCGAGAGAATCGCCTCCAGCGGGAGGTGCTCGATGAGATGGATCGCGGTCACCGCTCCCAGGCTCTCGTCCGGCAGGGAGCGGAGATGGGCGATCGCATCGGCGAGCTCGACCTTGAGCCCGGCGGCGCGCGACCGCTCGACCATCTCGTCGTTCAGGTCGACCCCGGCCGCCTCGAGCCCCTCGTCGCCGAGCAGCCGCAGGAACTCGCCCCGTCCACAGCCCAGGTCGAGGATCGGGCGCTTCGGCGCCCCGGCGTGAGCCTCGCGCAACAGGGGCAGATAGGACCGGAGGCGGTCCCGGATCTCGTCCGGACCTCCCCGGAACGCGTCCTCGAAGGAGGGATAGAGGCGCTCGCGCATCTTCTGTCCCTCGGAGACCAGGGCCTGGACCTGGGCCGGCTCGAGCGGACCCGGGAGACGACGCCGCGCCTCCTCGATGAGGACCGTGAGACGGCGTTCCTGGAGAACGAGCCCTCGCTGCACCTCTTCCCGACGTCCCTCCTCCACCTTCAGGCGCTCTTTGGACTGCTGGAGCTCGGTCCGGAGAGCCTCCAGCGCCCTGGCCTGCGTCTCGATCAAGCCGCGCTGAGCCTCGTGTTGTGTCAGCAGCTTCCCGAGGCCTGCCTCGCGCGCCGTTCGCTCCGATTCCAGCTGCTCGAACGTGATGCTGTCGCCGAGGGCCGAACGCATGGCCTGCATCTCCGTGCTCAGCGTCCGCCTCGTCTCGTCGAGCTGTCCGGCGATGATCCCGCGCAGATGCTGGAGCGCCTGGAGGACCGAACCGTTGAAGTCTCGCTGGTCGCGGGTGATGAGCTGCGCGAGCCGGAGCAGCGCTTTGGCGGCCGGGGTGGCCACTCTCCGCACCACCCCCCGCAGCTTGTGCATCGGGGGAACCTGGGTGCCGATCGCCCAGTGCTCGGCGGCCTGCCCGAGGGCGCGATCCACTTCCTGGAACGCCCCGGCCGCCGATCGAGCAGCGGTCTGTGCGGCTGCAGGTGACGGGGATCCCGCACGTGTGCGGCTCAGCCTCTCCTGGACTCGCTCCCGGAGCGCACCGGCATCGATCTGTCCGTCGTCAACCTGCAGAAGCGGCTCGCTCAAGGTCGAACTCCTCTCCACGCTGCCCGGACAACAAATCTAGGCGGCGGTCATTCACCATGCCACGGAGCAGCCCGCTCAACCTCCTTGCGAGCACGCCCCAGTCGTGGGTCTCCAGCCACGCGTCCTGTGCCTTCTGCCTCGACGCAAGTCGATCCGGATCGCCAAGCAGCTCGGCCAGTCCGCGCGCCAGCGAAGCTGGATCGAAGCCGGGCAGCGTGTGCACGACGCTCCGGACGTCGTCGAAGATCTCGCTGGGAGTGCATGCGACCGGGCGCCGTGCGGCCAGACCGACGCGGACGGCGGCGCTCGAAGATTCCGCGGTCTGCTGATACGGAAACACCA
>DASXGF010000605.1:0-2886 GCA_036489275.1 Myxococcaceae bacterium
CACGCGGTGGAGTTCCTGCGCCGCCGGCGACTGGTTCTCACCGAGGCCGACGCCTACTGGATGCCGGACACCGCTGGCACCGACTACCGGACGCAGCACACCAAGTCCACCATCGGTATCCAGTCGATCGACGTCGAGGGAGAGCGCCTCGGCTACTTCCACAACACGGGATACCACGAGCTGGCTGGTGAGGATTTCCGCGGACTCTTCCGTGTCGGGGCGGAGCCGGATCCGTCGCGGCTGCCGCTGTACTGCGAATTCCTCCGGCTGGAGAGCCTCCGGGTCCTTCCCGAGAAGCGGCTCGCCGGACTGGCACTGGAACGCACCCGGGCACACTGGCAGCGCCGCCCGCGGGAGAGCCCGGCAGGACGCTTCGCCGCCAGCTTCCCGGAAAGGGTGGAGGGGTTCAGGCCTGAGGATCTGCCGCGCTACCACCTCTACGCCTTCGCCACGCTCCGCCAACTGGGCAGCGCGGCCGACCTCGCGGCGCACCACCTCCGCTGGCTCGGGTCGATGAAGCAGGGCGACTTCGCAGATCCCGCGACCGCCCTCGACGAGGTCTCCGCCGGCTGCAAGTCACTCATCCTCAAGGGAGCCCGGGCAGTGGTCTCCGGCCGCCGCACCGATTTTTGTCCGCTGCTGGAGCCCATGGTGAGCGCCTGGGACGTGTCGACGGACGGTCTCCGGCGGGTCTTCGGCAGCTAGGCGTCAGGGCCATGAGGGCGTCTCCGGTCATCTCGCTCAGCTGGCGCGAACGACGGCCACTGCCGCTCGGCTGGACTCTCCTGCGAACCGCGCCGGGCGCCGCACGGGACCCCGAGGCAGTGGAGGCCATCGGCGGCAACTGGATGCCGGCGGAGGTTCCCGGCACCGTGGCCAGCGCGCTGCGAAGCGCCGGGGATCTCGATCTCGACCATCCGCCCGATCTCGACGGTCAGGACGCGTGGTACCGCTTCGTCTGTCCGGAAGATCTCTCGGGTGGGCCGCAGGTCCTGGAGCTCGCCGGCGTCGCGACCGGCGCCGAGCTGTGGGTCGATGGCCGCCCGCTGCCGTCGACCGACTCGATGTTCCGGTCCCATCGGGTGCCGCTCCCCGGCGGTCTCAGGGCGGGGAGCGTCCTCCACCTGCGTTTCCCGGCCCTCGCCGCCCGGCTGGCCGAGCGGCGCCCCCGGCCACGCTGGAAGACCCGGCTCGTCTCCCACCAGCAGCTCCGCTGGTGGCGCACCACGCTTCTCGGCCGAATCCCTGCCTGGACCCCTCCGGTTCCACCAGTCGGACCGTACCGGGGCGTGGTGGTGGAGGCAGCGCAGGGTCCGGAGCTCGTGGATGCCACGGTCGAGCCCGGTCTCGATCAGGGGACAGCACGTCTGTCGGTCTCGGTCCGCCTTCGTTCCACCGCCCGACCCGGGCGGGGGCGACTCGTCCTTGGAGAGGTCCATGGTGAGGCCGAATGGCACTCCGGCCCGGCAGGATGTTTCGACTGGAGCACGACGCTCGAGGCTCCGGGACTGAGCCCGTGGTGGCCGCACACCCACGGTCGACCGGCGCTCTACCCGCTGCGCCTGGAGCTCGAAGGAGTCGGGACGATCGCGTTTCATCGGGTGGGCTTCCGGACCCTGGAGGTCGACGAGACCGACGGCGGCTTCACCCTGCGCTGCAATGGCACCCCGATCTTCTGCCGTGGCGCGTGCTGGACTCCGCTGGACGTCGTCTCGCTCCAGAATGATCCGCCAGCATTGGAGCGTGCATTGCTCCAGGTTCGCGACGCGGGAATGAACATGCTCCGGGTCGGTGGGACGATGGTCTACGAGGAGGATGCTTTCCACGACGCGTGTGACGCGCTGGGCATCCTGATCTGGCAGGACCTCATGTTCGCCAACATGGACTATCCGGTGGAGGACCCGGCCTTCGTGTCCTCCGTCGAGGCGGAGGTGGACGAGGTCGTGGGCCGCATCGGAGCGCGTCCCAGCACCGCGATCTTCTGCGGGAACAGCGAGGTGGAGCAGCAGGCGGCGATGCTGGGGCTCGAGCCCGCGCTGTGGCGCAGCCGGCTCTTCTCCGATGTCATCCCCGCGAGGATTGCCCGTCGCTCTCCCGCGGCCTACGTCCCCTCGTCCCCGAGCGGAGGGGTGCTTCCCTTCCAACCCGGAACGGGCGTCGCGCACTATTACGGCGTCGGCGCATATCTGAGGCCCCTGGAGGACGCGCGGCGCGCGGACGTGCGCTTCACCTCGGAGTGCCTCGCATTCTCCAACGTGCCTGACATCCGGACGGTGGAGTCGCTCCTCGCCGACGGCGAGGTCCCGCCGCACCACCCCCGCTGGAAGGCTCGTGTTCCGCGCGACCGCGGCACGGGATGGGACTTCGAGGACGTGCGTGAGTTCTACACCCGCCTGCTCTTCGGCCTCGATCCGGTGGCGATGCGGTGGGCGGCTCCGGAACGCGCCCTGGCGTTCGGGCGACTCACCACGGCAGAGGTGATGGCCAGCGCGATCTCCGAGTGGCGCAGACACGGCTCGCGATGCGCAGGGGCCCTGGTCTGGTTCCTGCGGGATCTCTGGCCAGGGGCCGGATGGGGTGTGATCGACTCGACCGGCCTCCCCAAGGCGGCGTACTGGGGGCTGCGCCGGGTCTTCTCCAGCCACGCGCTCCTCCTCACCGACGAGGGAACCAACGGGCTCGCGCTTCATCTGGTCAACGAGGGCGCCGAGCCGGTGCGCGGCACGGTGCGGCTGGTGCTCTACCGCAACCACGAGCATCCAGTGGCCACCGGCTCGTCGGAGGTGGAGGTTCCGGCCCGCGGGACGCTGCAGCTCTGGGCCGAGGGCCTCCTCGGCCGGTTCGTCGACGTCGGACACGCGTTTCGCTTCGGGCCACCCAACCACG
>DASXGF010000760.1:0-2936 GCA_036489275.1 Myxococcaceae bacterium
GATGCTCAAGGCGCGCCTCTCCGCCGCGAAGCGGGCGATGTCCGGCACCGAGGGCGCGGACGCGGGCGTCACCACCGGCCCCACCGGAAACGCCGCGCCGCCGACCGCTGCCACGGCGACCCCCGCCGCCGCGCCGGCCCGGGCCGCGGTCGCCACGCCCGCGGTGGGCGGGGACGCCGGCACCGCGAGCCCGCGAGGCCGCCCGGCGATGTTCAAGACCGCCGCCGAGTCCACGCGCCAGCCCTGAGGGCGCCCATGGCGCGGACCGCGCGAGACCCGCGGTATCGCCCGTTCCGGGTCGCGGTGCTCGGCGTGTACCTGGTCGTGGTCTCGGTGTTCTGCATCCTGATCACCGCCAGCGTGTTCCGCTCGGTCCGGGCGATGAGCCCCCGGCGCGAACCCGTGCGGACGGCGACGCTCGCGCCCGAGGCGTGCGCCGATCGGTCCTCCGAGCTGCTCGACGAGCTGGAGGCCCACCGCCGCTCGCTCACCGGCATCACCGCGGTCTCGCAGGCGGATGCACGGTGGATGGCGTTCCGCGGAGAGTGGCTGGACCGGCTTCGGCAGGCCGAGCGCAGCTGCGGCGTCGACGCGCCGGACCGGAAGGAGCTGGCCAGCCTGTTCCGCCAGCTCGAGCACCTCGAGGACCTCTACACCACCTCCGCGGTGCAGTACTCGGGCGAGGTCGGTCCCGCGCTGGAGCGGTTCCGGAGCATGCTGGCCAGGGCACGCACCGGACGGTGAGGGCTACTGCTGCTCGGGCAAGAGCAGGCGGACCACGCCGCTCTCGTCCGAGACGGCCTCGCCCAGGAGCAGCGCCCGCGCCGCTCCACCGTCGAGCGTCTCCCGCCGGTACACCCGCACCAGCGCCTGGGGCACGGCGGTCCCCGCATCCCGTAGCACCCGTGCGGTGAGCGTTCGCCCGCTGGGGATCGTCGTCGGCGTGAGCTGCGTCCCGGCCTGGCTCACCTCGACCAGCCGGCGGACGACGGGGAGCGGGGCCCCCGGCTGGATCTCCAGCTGGTAGATGCCCGGGTCGAGGCGGAGGGCGAAGGTGCCGGCCTGGCCCGTCTGCCCCGAGAGCCCCGTCGCCGGGAGCGGGGTGTCGGAATCCAGCGCGAGGACTGGGTCCAGGCGGAGCACCGCGCCGCCGAGCGGCCCCGCGTCGGGGAGCAGCACTGCGCCGCTCAGCACCGGACGGGCAGGGCAGGTCCAGCTCCCGCTGACCGGTGCGCCGCCCGGAACGCCCACCGGCGAGCGGACGAGCCCGGCGATGGACCCGGGGGGCGGGAAGATCCACAGCCGGAGCGCGCCCGGATGGTCCTGGGGCAACGTCGAGAGCGCGAAGGTTCCCGCGTCCCCGGAGTAGGCCGGGCCGACCCGTCCCGTGCCTCCCCCCATCACCGTGCCCTGGACGAAGACGTTCGCCCCCGCGACCGGCGTGCCGTCCGGACCGAGGATCTGTCCGCTCAGCTGGACCGGCGCCGCGGTGTCCCCGACCAGGAAGGGCTGCCCGAAGCGCGAGGGGTCGGAGACGGGAAAGGACCCGACCGCCAGCGGCGGTGAGAGGGTTCCCGGCGGCGCGGTCCCTGGGCTTGTCTGAAGGACCCCGCCGCCCGCGAGGACACCCGTCCCGAACGAGAGCTGGAACGCCCCGCTGGCATCCGCGACGACCCGGCTCGAGAACGGGCGCCCGTCCGCGGCTTGGAGCTGGACCGTCGGTGAGAGGGGTTCCGGCTGGCCGGGACCGGCGAGCACCGTCCCGGAGAAGGTCTGCACCTGGGAAGCCGGGAGCAGGTCGACGGTCAGCGGAGTGATCCCGGCATCCATCCCGACCCCGGTCTGCAGCACCGGAGGGACGCCCGGATCGAGCGGGCTCACCACCACCGTGTAGACCCCGGTGGAGACCCCGACGTTGAACACCCCGTTGGCCGCCGCGCCGGCGGTCTGCGCCACGCGGCCGACGCCGGGGAGGAGCGAGCTCTCGCCGGTCGCGAGCAGCTGCACGCTCGCCGGGTAGGGACCCGTGCCCCGGCGCACCGAGAGCTGGAGGAGCTGCTGGTCGGGGAGGACCAGCGGCATGTTGGCGACCGGCGTCCCGAGCGGCATGTCCACGCTCGTGACGCCCGTCGGCGCCGAGGTGATGACCTCGACCAGGAGATCGCCCGGGAGCGAGCCGCACCCGTCGACGTAGCAGCGCTGCGGGAAGGGACAGTCCTGGTCCTTGCTGCAGCTGCCCGGGGGCGGGCTGGGCTCGAAGAAGATGTTGCACCCGGCGAGGAGGCCCAGGGCGAGGAGCGGGGTCGCGCGCGTCACGGGCACGAGCCTTGGACCACGGTCACGGTCCAGGCGTAGGTGACCGCGTAGGTGGGGTCGAGCCCGGTGCCCCCGTCGAGCAGGGTCACCTTCCTTGGCTGCGGATCGCGGTTCACCAGCGCGCCGTCCGAGACCAGGACCTCGACCACGTGGTCTCCCGGCTGCTGCAGGGGCCCGGGGGTGGCGAAGCTCACCTCCAACGTCGCCGGGTCGGAGCGGTCGGCCTGCCCGTTGTTGGTGATGGTCGCCTGCTTCACGAACGCCGGGAACAGGTCGGGGTCGACGTAGAAGTTGTAGATGAGCGTGTCGGTGATGTCCGGGTCCGACACCGGGGCGAGGAAGGTGAGGTTCGGGCAGTCGGTCCCGTTGCGCACGGTGACGAAGCGGCTCGAGGGCTGGAGGAGATTTTCCAGGATACGCGGCGGCTGGTTCATCAGCGGCGGCAGCGGCTGGATGATGTGATCTTCCTGGGGAAGCAGACAGGCCGGGAGCACCACCGCGGCGGCGAGGACGAGGAGGACGACACGCGCGACGCTCACCCGGGTTCCTCCTCCGGGTCGGAGGGCGCGCCGTCGCTCCCCTCCAGGATCCGGAAGATGGTCCGGGGGTCCACACCGAGC
>DASXGF010000005.1:0-15760 GCA_036489275.1 Myxococcaceae bacterium
CAGCAACGCCGGGGCAGACCAGGCGTCGCTGGAGACACTGATCGACGGCAGCTCACCGTCGGTGGCCAAGGAGACCATCGCCTTCCTGCTCAACCCGGGCGCCCCGGGCTCGCCGGAGCTCTTCGACGACGGGAAGACCCAGAAGCTCTCGCGCGCCTCGGACATCTTCCACGCGACCCCGGCCATCGTGGAGGGCGCGTCGCAGAGCACGACCTGGCCCGACCTGACCGAAGCGGCCGGCTATGCGGCCTTCCGCGCGGACCCGCTCATCGCCAGCCGGGCGAAGACGGTCTACATCGGGGCCAACGACGGCATGCTGCACGCGGTCAAGGACAACGTCACCCTGGACGTCGGCGGCTTCCCGGTCTCGCAGCCCGGCGCCGGCGAGGAGGCGTGGGGCTACGTCCCGCAGCAGCTCCTCCCCAAGATCAAGTCCATGCGGCACGCGCACGACTACGGGGTCGACGGTAGCGTCGCGGTTGCCGACGTGTGCGGCCCGGGCTTCAGCGCCAGCGGCTGCAACATCAAGGACGGATGGAAGACGCTGCTGGTCGGTGCGCTGGGTAAGGGCGGCGGCGGCCTCTACGCCCTGGACATCACGGACCCGGCCAACCCCCTGCCGAAGTGGGAGGTCTCCTCGCCGCTGACCATGGTCCCCTCGCGGGCCTACACCCCCCGCCTCGGCGAGACCTGGGGTGCGCCGGTCATCGCCCGGACGGCCGTCACCTCCGGCAAGCCGTGGTCGGTGTTCGTCGGCGGCGGCGTGGTGGCGGGCAAGGATCCCCTCCAGCCCTGGGGCAACCTCTTCTACGTGCTCGACGCCAGGACCGGCCAGGTCCTCACCGACGGCGCCAACAGCGCCGCCTTCTCCATCTGGGACGACCCCAACGACGACCCCACCAACCTGGTCACCCCGGATCACCCGAACGGCGTGGCGACCCGCCCGACGCTCTTCCGGCCAGGGGACAGCGCGGTGGTCCGCAAGGCCTTCTTCGCCGACACCGAGGGGAAGATCTGGCGGATGGACCTGACGTCGACCGACATCAGCACCTGGAAGCCGGGCAATACCGCGGCCGACCCCTTCTTCGACCCGGCGAGCACCAATCCGGTCTGCGCCCTGAACGTCAGCGGCGTGGCGACCCCCATCTTCGACGCGACGACCGGCGTCCAGGTGGTGAGCGGGACGCCTCTCACCCTCCCGATCTCCAAGCCGCGCGCGAAGGTCTACAATCGGCCGATGATCGCCGTGGACAGCACCGGCTCGCTCAACGTCTACCTGGGCACCGGCGACTCGGACAACCCGGGCGCCCTCGGCGCGTACGACTACTTTTACGCCCTGGCCGACACCAACGTCGGGTGCGCGGCGCCGCTGTTCGTGCTCCGGTTCGACCAGGGGGAGAAGGTCCTCTCCGATCCGGCCTTCCTGAACAACACCGTGTTCGTGACCACCTACGCTCCGGTCAACGATCCGGCCCACATCTGCGAGGTCGGCAAGGGCTTCCTCTACTCGTTCGACGCCCGCACGGGACTCCCGGTCCTGGCGCTGCTCGACCCGTTCAACGGGAACGCGCCCACGTCCAAGCTGGATCTGGGTGACGTCCGCAACCCGCAGCTCGGACAGGGCGGCATCCCCAGCGCTCCGATCGTCCGCGGCAACAAGCTCTACGTGGTGAACGAGACCGATCCCTCGCACCCGCGACAGATCGATCTGGCGGGTTCGCCGCTCACCGTGAAGGTCCGCGGATGGCAGCGCGTCAAGTGAGACGACAGACTCCGAGGGGCTTCACGCTCATCGAGCTGATGGTGACGGTGGCCATCTGCGCGGTGCTGGTGGGCCTCGCCGCCAACGCGTTCAGCAGTGCCCGGAGGGTCAGCCGGGTGGCGGGAGAGGCCCGGTACATCCTCCAGCGGCTACAGTCGGCGCGGACCCAGGCGGTGGGCCAGGGGGCGGCGCAGGGCTACTATTTTGGCCCCAATGGTCCCGGGGCGGCAGGCGCCGATGCGAACCAGGGCTTCGTCTTCTACAAGGCCGACCCGGCCTCGACGGTGGTGAGCTACGTCGCGCCGCCCCTGCCGAACGCGGACCGGCCGGACCCGTACCGGGACACGCTGCCAACGGTCGGGAACGAATCGCTGGTGGTGGTGACGGGAGGCACCGTCGCCCAGCCGGCGCCATTCCAGGTCGGCTTCGACATGAACGGCCAGGTGACCCTCACCCCGGCCGACGCATTCCCGTACTGCATCAAGATCACCGACTTCAGCGATCCGACGATCGTCCGCTACGTCATCCTCTTCAGCGATGGAACGGCCAAGGTGCAGGGCAATGAGACCTGGTGTCCCTAGACGGCGAGGCTTCACCCTCCTCGAGGCGCTGGTGGCTGGCGCCATCTTCTTCGTCGCCGTGGTGGCGATCTCCCTGCTCTCCGTGCGGGGGGCCACCAACGCCTCGCTGGGCCTGCGCTACGCCCAGACGGCGCGGATGGCGACCCAGGAGATGGAGCGCTGGGCCATGCTCGGCTTCGGCGGACTGCAGACGACGACCGGCGGCGTCTCTCCGTACAGCCCCGGGACGTACCCGATCACCGAGCAGATCGATGGAGGCGGCAAGGTCTACAACGTCACGGTCACCATCGTGAACACCGCGGGTCCGCCCGGTCCGCCGGGGGCGCTCCCTCCGCCGGAGCTCGGGACCGGCAGCGTCGCCGTCCCGTCCTATTACGTCAGCGTCCAGGTCACCTCCACGCCTCCCGAGGGCGGGACGCCCGTCACCGTGAGCCAGGCCACCTATGTCAGCCCGAACTGAGCGGCGACGGGGGTTCACCCTCCTCGAGCTGATGGTCGCGGCCGCGGTGGGAATCGTCATCATCACCGCCGCGATGGCCGCGTTCGACCTGCAGAGCCAGTTCGCCCGGAACACCGAGCGGCTCCTGTCCACCCAGGCGAGCGCGGGCCTGGGCCTGACCATGATGCAGCGGGATCTCGAGAACGCCGGGCTCCGCTTCCGCGGTGGCGCCCAGGTCGACGGCGGCGTGGCCTACGCGGTGGTGGTGCGGCCCTACGACAACCTCGCGACCTCGATCCTCCTGAACAACGACCCGGCGGGGAGCACCTTCGTCGCTCCGGTGGCGGGTCCGACGGGGGGCTTCATCCCCGGCACCGATGCCTTCGAGGTCCTCCAGGGCGGACAACAGGCCAACGCCACCCGGATCGCCGCCCAGGTGCAGACGGTGAGCACCCCGGGGCCCTCCAACCAGCGCCTGATCCGGATCTCCCCCAACCCGTTCGACGGGAGCGAGCTCGGGGCCGGCGGCAGCCAGGCCCCGCTCCTGATGTTCTGGAACGACGACATCCACTGCATGGGCCGGGTCGTTCCCGCCATCGCGGGGGGGCCCAGCGCCCAGGCCACGGTGCAGACGGTGAACCTGGACCTCGGGCTGTCCGCCACGCCTTTCCCGGCGAACTGTCCCATGCCGCTGATGCAGGTCGAGGTGATGCAGCAGCGGCACCGCTATCTCGTCTACCAGAGTGACGCGACCCTCGGCCCCGGCGTGAACAGGCCCGCGCGGATCGGCCTGCACATGCAGACCAACGCACCGTGCAATCCACTGGTGACGCACCTGCCCTGCAGCACCGACCTCCTGCCCCCGACGATGGTGGCCGAGGGTGTTGACGACCTGCAGATCGCCTGGCGGATCTTCGATTCCTTCAGCCCGGCGCTCAACGGCTGGTGCCAGCAGAACACCACCGATCCGAGCTGCGGCTTCGAGGTCGCGGCAGGAGCCTGGACCCCGGTCATGGTGCAGCGCGCAGCGGCCATCTACGGAGCGAAGATCATGCTCACCTCGCGCGGTCAGGAGGTCTTCCGTCGTCCGGGGGAGGTGGTTCCCCCACTGCTGAACCACGTGCCCACGGTCGTAGCGGACGGAGTCGTCCGGTCCATCATGCAGACCTCGGTCCTGTTCCGGAACTCGGTGACCCCATGAATGCCAGGACTCCTCGGGGCTTCGTGCTCCTCGTCGTGCTGGTCGCCGCGGCGATCCTCTCCCTCATCGCCGCGTTCATCTACAGCCGGACCGAGAACCAGCTCCTCCTGAGCGTGGCCTCGCGTGGCCAGAGCATCGCCGCGGCCCGGGCCACCCTCGCCGCCGAACGGAAGCTCGCCATCTACCGCTCCAACTACCCCCCGGCGCTCACCACGCTCGCTGCCACGACCGACTACCAGACGGCGATCACCAGCGGACTCACCGGCGACCGGGAGATCCAGAACCTGAGCAAGACGGTGTATCCGAACCTGGACGTCGCCACCGAGGGCGGCGCCCACTGGTGCACCGAGAGCTGGCTGATGGACCGCGGGGGCGGCGTCCCGCCCTGGACGGTGGTCGAGGCGTTCGGCTTCTACGGCTACACCCAGGAGCCCCCATCGGTGGACTTCGTGAACTGCGCGGCGCAGGGGAACAACCGGATCGTCTTCTCCCGGGTGACCCTCTACCTCGAGACGCCTCCCGGGGCCGGCACCGCGCCGCCCGGTGGCGGTCCGGGCGCCGGCACGGGCGCGGTGGGCGGCTCCTGATCAGCTCCGGCCGCGCGCCGCGAGGCGCTCGCGGATGACCCGCTCCAGCGTCCGGACCACCTCGGAGAGAGGCAGCCCCGAGGTGTCCACCCGCACCGCATCGTTGGCGGGCTTCAGCGGCGCCACAGCCCGCGACGAGTCGTCCCGGTCGCGCTTGGTCTGGTCGGAGAGCACCGCGTCGAGGGTGCTCACCGTTCCCTTCTGGAACAGCTCCTCGTAGCGGCGCCGGGCCCGGACGTCGGGGTTGGCCTCGAGGAAGAACTTGAGGTCGGCGTCGGGGAACACCACCGTCCCGATGTCCCGCCCCTCGAGCACCGCGCCGACCGGCGCCGCCAGGGCGAGCCTCCGCTGCAGCCCGAGCAGCCCGTCCCGCACCACCGGCCTCGCGGACACCGCGCTGGCGAGGAGGGAGATCTCCGGGGTGCGGATGGCCGACGAGACGTCCTCCCCGTCGAGGTAGACCCGGTTCTCCTCGCCCACCGCCCGGAAGGCGATGTCGATGCGGGGCAGGAGCGCCCCCAGGCCTGCGTCGTCGTCCGGGGCGATGTTCTGGCGCCGGGCGGAGAGGGCCACCGTGCGGTACAGCGCCCCGGTGTCCACGAAGGACAGGCCGAGCCTGCGGGCCAGCAGCTTGGAGACGGTGCTCTTCCCCGCTCCGGCCGGCCCGTCGAGGGCGACGATGAGTGGGCGCATCGTCACCCTCCGACGGCGAAGGGGCCCATGGCCCGGAACTTCCGGTAGCGGTCCTCGACCAGCGCCGGCCCGTCGAGGGCGAGGAGCGCCTGGAGGTGCTTGCGCAGCACGCGCCCCACCGACTCCGCCGCCCGGGCCGGGTCGCGGTGCGCGCCGCCCGCCGGCTCGGGGACGAGCTCGTCCACCACCTCGAGGGCGAGGAGGTCGCGGGCGGTGAGCTTCAGCGCGTCGGCGGCCTTCTCGGCCTTGGTGGTGTCCCGGTAGAGGATGCTGGAGCAGGACTCGGGGGAGATGACCGAGTAGATGCTGTTCTCCAGCATCAGGACCCGGTTGGCGACGGCGATGGCCAGGGCACCGCCCGAGCCGCCCTCTCCGATGACCACGCTCACGACCGGGACGCGCAGCCGGCTCATCACCTCGAGGTTGACGGCGATGGCCTCCGCCTGGCCGCGCTCCTCGGCGCCGATGCCGGGGTAGGCCCCCGGCGTGTCCACGAAGGTGAGCACCGGACGGCCGAAGCGGTCCGCGAGCTCCATCAGCCGCCGCGCCTTCCGGTACCCCTCGGGGCGCGGCATGCCGAAGTTACGGAGCATGTTCTCCTTGGTGTTCCGCCCCTTCTGGTGGCCGACGAGCATCACCGGACGCCCGTCCAGGCGGGCCCATCCGCCGACGATGGAGGGGTCCTCGCCGAAGGAGCGGTCCCCGGCCAGCTCGAAGAAGTCGGTGAACAAGAGCTGCACGTAGTCGAGGAAGTACGGCCGCTGGGGGTGACGCGACAGCTGCGTCACCTGCCAGCGCGACAGGTCGCTGAAGATCTCCGACTGGAGCCGGCGCGCCTTCTTCTCCAGCTTCTGGATCTCGGCGCTGAAGTCGCTCGAGGCGGACAGTGACTTCAGCTCGCCGATCTTCCGCTCGAGCTCGAGGAGCGGCCGCTCGAAGTCCAGCGCGAACGAGGGGCCTGGCACGCGGGTGCTCTACGCGGCCCGCGTCTTGGCCTGGGTCGCGGTGAGCGCGTACCAGGCGGTGCGGAAGGACTTGAGCTCCCGGAGCCCGGCCGGGTAGCGACCCAGGGCGGGCGCCACGGTGACGGTCAGGCCGATCTTCTTCTCCAGCGCCTTGGCCACGGTGTGTTCCTGCCGGCGGCGCTCCTCCGCAGCGGGGTCGGTGGTCTTGGGCAGCACGCGGTTGACCAGGACCCGCTCCACGGCCAGCTTCTTGCCCTGGAGCTCCTCGACGATGCGCTCGGTGCGCGCCGCGGCCAGCTCCTCGCCGCGGGTGACCACCACGAAGCGCGCCTCGGCGGGGTTCACGACCGCGTCCTCGAAGCGCTTGACGTGCTTGAGCAGGGCGGCGGCCTCGTCGGCCAGCTCACCCAGGCCCTTGGACCGGTACTTCACCAGGACGGCGAGGAGGTTCGTGAGCCAGGTCCGGGCGAGTTCGGGGACCTCGAGCAGCCGGACCCCGGTGGACGAGGCCACCGGGTCGACCACGATGCGCTTGAAGCGCTCCTGCACCAGCGCGTCGGTGAGGACGCTCACCGCGGCCAGGTCCTCGAGGCCCGCGGGGGCCACGTCGAGGAGGTTCTTGAGCACCTCGCGGTCCACGGCCTCCTGCTTGCCGAAGGACTCGAAGACCTTCTCCGCCTTCTCCCGCCAGCGCTTGCGGAGCGCGTTGAACCAGCCGGGCACGTCCAGCTCGCGGGCGTAGAGGCCCTTGGTCCCCTTCACCTGGGTCTCGGTGTCGGTGAGCCTGCTCTGCAGCACGTCCGAGAGGCCGTGGGCCGGGTCCACGCTGATGAGGAGGACCGGCCCTTCCTTCTCGGTGAGGGTCACCGCGGCGGCGGCGGCGCAGGACGACTTCCCCACCCCGCCCTGGCCCACGAAGAAGATGAGGCGGGTCGGCGGAAGCGGCGGAGCGGCGATGGGCGGCATCGACGGGGCGCGGACCAGGGCCGGCGGGCCCTCGGCGGCGCTGAACTCGAGCTGCTTGGTCTCCCGGCCGCCGGCGATCTCCTTCGCGAACGGGCGCAGGCCCTCGATCCCGCGCGGCGCCTCGACCCGGCGCTGCACCAGGTGCACCGGAACGTTCTTGTCGAAGGTCTGGAACTTGCGAACGTGGGGCGCCTGGAGCCCGCGGCGGCCGGCGAAGGCAGGCGAGCTGGCCCGCTCCTCGACCGCGTTGACCACGATCTCCGACACCGGAATCCCGCGCTCGCGCAGCCCGGTGAAGAGCGCCTTGGCCTGGGCCTCACCGACCGGCTCGGCCTGGGCAACCAGGTGGAAGGCCGTCCGGGACGGGTCCTTCACCATGGCCCAGAAGCGGTCGAGCTCTGCCACCAGCTGGTCGAGCGGCGTGTCGCCGACGGGAGCCGCGTCCTTCTTCTTGCCCGCGGGCTTCTCGCCCCGCGCCAGGCCCACGGCCCGGCGGAGGATGTTCGCGGTGTCGAAGAGGCGCAGGGTGGGGCCGGTGCCGGCCATGTCCACCACCGCCCGGTCGAGCTTGCCGGACTCGAGCTGGGCCACCACGTCGAGGAGGCCGAGCAGGGGCTCGAGGCCCGGAACCACACCGGACACCAGCTTCCCGACATCCTCGTCCGTGAGGAGGAGGCCCTTGGCGGCCCCGGAGGCGAGCGCCGTCCGGATGGCCTCGGCGCGGGCCTGGACCGATTCCACCTCGAACTCGTAGGCCGACAGGCCACCCTCGCCCTTGCCCTGGACGAGCCGGGTGGGCTTGCCCGTGAGCCGCTTCTTCCAGACGTCGGAGAGGGCCTTGGTGGGCTCGCTGCTGCAAAGGAGGACCGACTCCTTGGGAGCGGCGTCGGTGAGGGTCAGGGCGAAGGCAGAGGCCAGGGTGCTCTTGCCTGCGCCTCCCTTTCCTCCGAACAGGTGCAGAAGGGGTCCGTCACGCATGGGGTAATGTGGGCTGTCCTTGCAGCAGCAGCGAAGCTGTATTCCCGCTGCCGCCCGTACGACATGTAGCGGGAGGGCGGCGGCCGTTCAGCCAAACACGGGAGTGACCCCCAAGAATCCTACATTCCGGGGGAAAAAGTCAAGGTTCGCCGGACGCCGTTGTCGCGCCGCAGCATCGGTGATTCGTCAACGATTCTGGGCGCTTGCCGGGTGGGCGAGGGGTGGCTGCGAGGGTCCAGCCGCCTCCGCGGCGGCGGCAGCCGCCCGGGCCTCGGCGGTGTACCGGTTGAGCTTGTTGTACAGGGTCTTCTCGCTCACCCCGAGGATCTCCGCGGTCCGGGCCTTGTTGTTCGCGTTCCGCTGGAGGCTGCCGAGGATGTACTCCTTCTCCACGGCATCCAGGGTGAGCCCGTAGGCGATCCGGAAGACGTGGCGCTCGGGGCCCTTCCCCGCCATGTCCGGCGGAAGGTGGTCCCGGGTGATGAGCTCCCCGTCACAGAGGATGACCGCCCGCTCCACCGCGTTCTTCAGCTCGCGGATGTTGCCCGGCCAGTCGTACCCACGGAGCAGCTCCATGGCCTGGGGGTGGACCCCGGTCACGTGCTTGCCCGAGTCCTGGTTGAACTTCTCGATGAAGTGCTGGACGAGCATCGGCACGTCCTCGCGCCGCTCGCGCAACGGAGGCAGGGCGATCTGGAAGACGTTGAGCCGGAAGAAGAGGTCCTCGCGGAAGCGCCCGCCGCGGATCTCCGCCTTGAGGTCGCGGTTGGTGGCGCAGAGCACCCGGACGTCGACCTCGATCTCGGTCTTGCCCCCCAGCCGGCGGAGCCGACCCTCCTCCAGGACGCGCAGCAGCTTCGCCTGGAGCTCGAAGGGAATCTCCCCCACCTCGTCGAGGAACAGCGTGCCGCCGTGGGCGAGCTCGAACACCCCCGGCCGCCGCTGGTCAGCGCCGGTGAAGGCGCCCCGCTCGTGCCCGAGCAGCTCGCTCTCCATGAGCGTGGCGGGAATCGAGGCGCAATTGATGGCGATGAACGGCCGGTCCCGCCGGGGGGAGAGGTTGTGAATGCTCCGGGCGACCATCTCCTTGCCGGTGCCCGACTCGCCGGTGATGGCCACGCTGGCCTTGGCCGGAGCCACCTTCTCGATGAGCTCGAAGACCCGGCGCATCGCGATCGAGGCGCCGATGAAGTCGGTGGCGCCCATCTGCTTCAGCTTCCGGCGGAGCACCTGCACCTCGCGCAGGGTCTCCTTCTTCTCCAGCGCCCGGTCGAGGCAGACCTTGAGGCGCGCGGGGTCCACCGGCTTCTCGATGAAGTCGTAGGCGCCCTCGCGGATGGCGGCCACGGCGGCGTCGATGGTGGCCCTGCCGGTGAGGAAGATGACCGGGCAGTCGGGCAGGTCGTCCTTCAGCGCCCGGAGCAGCCACAGCCCATCGGTCTCGGGCATGGCGAGATCCGAGAGCACGACGTCGGGTCGGAACTCGGCCGCCTTCTTCAGCGCGTCGGTTCCGTCGCCGGCGGTCTCCACCTTGTGGCCCCACAGGCCCAGCATCTCGGCCAGGGCCTGGGTGGTGCTGGTTTCATCGTCGACGGCCAGGATGCGTGCGCTGCTCACGGTGGATCGACTCCTCCCCTCGGAGGTTGCTCAGGCCGGCGCCTTGCCGGCTCGGAAAGACAGCCGCAGCTGCGGCCCACGGACGTGCAGCTCCACTCCGTATTCGCCTGCCGCGGCACGGAGCGCCTGCTCGACCTCCGTGTCCTCGCCCTCTTCCCGGCCCCCGTCCTGCACGTGCAGCACCGTCCGCCCGCCCTCGTCGCGCACCATCACCCGGACCTGCCCGTCCTCGGGCGTCCGCTCCACCGCGCGGAACAAGGGGAGCAGCACCAGAAATCCCAGTGCCGAGGGGTCCATGGCCTCCACCGCCGCCTCGGTGTCCGGCACGTCGACCGCCAGCTTCACCCGCGCCCGGCGGCTGGCATGGCCGAGCACCCCGGCGGCGTCCTTCACCGTCTGGGACAACGAGAGGACCGCCGGGGCGGCCGGCGCGGGGGCGAGGAAGCGGGCGAAGTCCCCGAGCATCCCGTTCACCCGGGAAATCTGCTCCCGCATCGCGAGGAGGTTCTTGGCCTGGGCGGGCGGGACCTCGCCGCCGGCGGCGCGCGACAGCTTCTCGTGGAGGATCTCCACGTTGATCGCCAGCGCGTTGAGCGGGTTGCGGACGTCATGGACCAGGCTGTCCATCAGCCGGACCGCCGCGGAAAAGCGGACTGCGCGGATCAGCTCCGAGTCGCCGGAGGCCAGGGACGGGGCGAGGAAGGGCCGCGGAGTGAGGGACACGCTCGGGAGAGGTAGAGGTCCGCGAGGGGTGCGTCAACGCGGATCCCGTAACTTTTGCCGGTCGGATTACACCTGGACCGATCTCACCACCCGGTCCTGTTGGCCGGCCGACCCTTGCCCCTGTCGACCGGACAGTTCGACCGTCCGCTGGACGTCAGGCCGGCCTGGAGGTGCCCTGCCCGCCCGTCTCCAGGCTGACCAGCTCCAGCTTGAGCTGGGAGGCGATCTCGAAGATGCGCGGGTCCCGGTAGAACTCTCCGTACACGATCCGTACACATCCGGAGTTGGCGATCAGCTTGAAGCACGGCCAGCAGGGGCTCGCGGTGGTGTAGAGCGTCGCGCCGTCGATGCGGACCCCGTTCTTCGCCGCCTGGAGGATGGCGTTTGCCTCGGCGTGGACGGTCGCGACGCAGTGACCGTTCTCCATCATGTGCCCCACCTCGTCGCAGTGGGGCAGCCCGCGGATGCTTCCGTTGTAGCCGGTGGAGAGGATGGTGCGGTCCCGCACCACCACCGCGCCCACGTGCTTCCGGTCACACGTCGCCCGGGTCGCGACCTGCTTGGCGATGTCCATGAAGTACTGGTCCCACGAGCTCCTGGCCATGCCGAAGACTTAACCACCCCCCGCCGACGTCAGCTCCCGTATCTCTTCCGGACCAGGAAGAGGATGGCTTCCTTGGCGCAGACGTCGCAGTAGCCGTGCCGGTCCCGCATCGCGGCGAGGGTCTGGTTCACCTGCTCGATCTCGCGGGAGCTGAGCGTCCTCCGCTCGTCGGAGAGCGCCTTGAGCACGTTCTCCGCGCCGCGGCTCAGCGCCCGCTTCCGCTCCTCGAAGAAGTGGGCCCGGAGCCGGCGGAAGAGGTCGGGGAAGATGCGGGCGTAGTCCATCGCCCCCTCGGGGTTCTCCAGCCGGTGGGCGCCGATCTGCCCGATGAACCCGCGGCGGAACTCCCCCGGGTCGTCGCCCCGGGGCATGACGATGCCCTCCATCTCCGCCATGCGCTTCTCGTCCGGCCGTTCCATCTCCCCCGTCACCCGATTGCGCATCTTCTCGTTCTTCACCCAGTGGCGGACGTGCTGGACGTAGGCCTCGAAGAGCGAGGCGTACTGCTCGTCCGAGACCAGCTTCATCGACTCCCGCACCTCGGCGTCCACCGTCTCGAGGTACTGCTGCTCCACGGTGCGCACGAACTCCTCGTGGTCGTGGTAGCCGTCGACGACCTCCTCCTGGAGGAACTCGTAGACGCTCTTGTCGCGGGTCAGCGCGGTGAGCTCCTCGATCACCGCCAGGGGGCTCAGGCAGGGCCGGTCCGGGTTCTGGGCCGCGTTGAACAGCGCGGTCTTGATCTCCCGGGCCGAGGCGCCGGTGCGGCCCTCGTAGTTCGGGTAGGCGTCGGACTCCTGGTACAGCGACGGGAGCCACTTCTTCAGCTCCCGGGCCTGGGCCAGGCTGAGCCGGTCGGGCGCGCTCCCGTCCTCGTAGAGCCACATCTTCTCCAGCGGGCTGAGCCCCTCGAGGATCTCGCGGACGTCCGCCGGGTACCGGTCGCGGACCGGCTTCTTCAGCCGGGTGAGCACGGCCCACTGCGCCGCGACCTCGGTGGCGTGCGGAGCCACGTGCTTGCCCACGGTCCGGGTGGTGACCTGCGCGTCGTAGATCTCCTTCTCCGTCCTCCAGCGGCGGAGGTACGGGACCCGCACCAGCTCGATCCGCCCCTTGAAGCTGGCGAAGTCGGGCAGCTCCTTGAACGCCCCGAGGTGCTTCTCGTTGGTGGAGGCGACCAGCACCTCGTCCAGCTGGAGGACGAAGTGCTCCATCGGGACCTCGCCGGTCTCGCTGAAGCCGAGCAGGTACTTGAACGCCTCCAGCGGCCGCTTGAGGAGATCGGCGTACTCCATCACCCCGCGGTTGGCGTTCACCAGCGGGCCGTGGGGCTCGAAGAGCACGACGTTCTGCAGAGCCGCGGGAAGGTTGGCCTGGCTCCGGTCGGCCGAGACCTGGTGGTAGGCGGCGTCCACGCTCAGGTGCGGCTCGACGGTCACCGCGCCCGCCAGGTAGCGGCGCGAGAGGTAGAAGCGCCGGACCTGGATGTGGCGCAGGACGCGGAGCCAGTCGCCGTTGGAGGCGGCGAGCAGCGCGTTGTAGATGCGCCGGCACTTGTGGCAGAGCTCCCCGTCGACGATCCAGTCGGCGAGCACGGCCTCCCCGTCGCCGGTCCGCGCCGGCACCTTGAGGGCCCGCTCGAGCAGCTTCCGCCGCTCGTCCCGCGAGATGGCGAAGAGCGGGTGGTCCCGCATCTCGCAGGTGACCCGCACCTCGACGCTGTCCTCCTCGAGGTGGGCGTAGGTGGTCAGCTCGCCGCCCCCGGTCCGGTCTCCGAAGCCGATGCTCCCCTTCACCAGCTTCTCGGAGGGGAAGATCCAGGCGATCTCGTACAGCGCGCCCTGCGGCTCCCGCGAGTAGAGCTCCATCCCGCGCTTGAGGGCGTCCACCAGCGTGGACTTGGCCGAGCCGTTGGGCCCGTGGAGCATCAGGAGCTTGTTCACGGCCCCGGCGCGGACGAAGTTGCCCAGGAGCCGGTAGAGCGCGTTCTGGACCTCCTCGTGTCCCGCGACGCGGCCCATCCGCTCGCCGTCGGTGAGGTCGAAGAGCTTGAACCGGCGCATGGGGCCGGCCGGATGGTGCTGCACCGGCGCGGTGCCGAAGTGGTCGAGCACATCCCGGAGGTACTGGGCCGAGTTGCGGACCTGTGCGTGCGGTCCCTGGAGGAAGAGGTCCAGGTACTCCTCGAAGGAGAGAATGCTGCGGTCCTGGAGGAAGTCGCGGCTCACCACCGCACCTACCTCCTTGAGGAAATCCTTCGCGCTCACGTTCGGCTGCTCCTCACCGGGTCGGGATCCCCGGGGCTCCCGCCCACATCGGCACCCTCAGTCTCGCTCCGGTGGCGACCTTCGTGCCACTGGTGCCCCGGACGGCAGCCTGGCTTGCTAACGTACGACACCGACACGCATGCAGAAGCCGCCCATCATCGGCATCGATCTCGGCACCACCAACTCCTGCGCAGCCATCGTCACCGAGGACGGCTCGGTCAAGCTCATCCCCTACAAGGGTGGCGACTACACGGTTCCGTCCGTCTTCGCGATCGACGAGAAGGGCAACGAGCTCATCGGCCACGAGGCGAAGCGCCAGTGGCAGCTCAATCCGAAGAACACGGTCTACGGGAGCAAGCGTCTGGTGGGCCGCAGCTGGTCGAGCGAGATCGTCGAGACCATGCGCCAGACCGTGGGCTACGAGGTCCGCCCCGGTGACCGGAACGACGTGGTCATCGACGTCGCCCGCCGCGAGTTCCACCTCCAGGAAATCGCCGCTCGCATCCTGAACAAGATTCGCGACGTCGCCTCCAACTACCTCCGGGTCCCCATCACCCGCGCGGTGGTGACGGTGCCCGCCTACTTCAACGACCGGCAGCGCCAGGCGGTGAAGGACGCAGGGAAGCTGGTGGGCATCGAGGTGGTGCGGATCATCAACGAGCCCACCGCCGCGGCGCTGGCCTACGGCATCGGCAAGAAGCTGCACGAGACGACGCTGGTCTACGACCTGGGGGGCGGCACCTTCGACGTCAGCATCATCGAGATCCGCGACCGGGTCTTCGAGGTGAAGGCCACCGGGGGCGACATCTTCCTCGGCGGCCTGGACTTCGACAACACGATGATTCACCACGTGCTGACCGAGTTCGCGGCCAAGTCCGGCATCGACCTCTCGGCGGACCCGGTGGCGATGCAGCGGATCAAGGACCTGGCCGAGCGGACCAAGTGTGACCTCAGCACCCGCGAGCAGGCCCCGTTCAACATCCCCTTCATCACGATGACCGCGCAGGGGCAGCCGCTGAACATCGAGATGACCTTCACCCGGAAGAAGCTGGAGGAGCTGACCCAGCACCTGGTGGACCGGACGCTGCAGATGGTCGCCCGGGTGCTGGTGGATGCCGGGGTCAGCACGAAGCAGATCGACGAGGTGATGCTGGTCGGCGGGCAGACCCGCATGCCGATCATCCAGGAGCGGCTGACCAAGTTCTTCGGCAAGCCGCCGTCCAAGGGCGTGCACCCGGACGAGGCAGTGGCCATCGGGGCGGCGCTCTATGCCCACTCGCTGGAGGACGACACCAACCTCCGGCTCCAGCTGCTCGACGTGATCCCCATGGCGATCGGGCTGGAGCGGGCCGGAGGCGACTTCCATGTCGTCTTTCCCCGGAACGCGGCCATCCCCAACGCCAAGCAGATCCAGGCCACCACCAGCTTCGACGGTCAGACCGAGCTGGCGATGCGCATCTACCAGGGCGACGCCGAAGCCGCGAAGAAGAACGAGCTCCTCGGCGAGTTCGTCTTCTCCGGCATCAACCCCGGCAAGGCGGGCGAGGCGCAGGTCGAGGTCACCTTCGACGTGAACGTCGAGGGTATCCTCACCATGAGCGCGCTGGACCCGGCGACCGGTCGTAAGATGAAGACCACGGTCCGCGTGACGCAGAGCTGACTCACCGGAGAGGGGAGAGGACGGCGAATGGGGGGACGCGGGGAACCGCGAACGGTCCGCCGTGCGGCGCTGGCCGGGGGCATGCTGTTCTGGGCTGCGCTCTGCTTCTTCTGCAGCCAGGGCACGCCCCCGGGGGTGGACCTCCCGGCCCACGCCGCACAGATCCGGACGCTGGCGGGCCTGCTGCGGGGAGAGGCGGAGCTCACCGCGCGCTTCTCGGCGCACCTGGTCCCGGGATACGGCCTGGTGACCTGGTTGATGGCGCCGGTGGCGATGTTCCGCGACGGTCTCGTCGCGACGCGCGTCGCGCTCTTCCTGAGCATGGCCGGGCTCTTGCCCGCCCTCGCGCTGCTGCTGAACCGGGCGCGCCTGCCGGAGACGCTCTGCTTCCTCGCTGCCCCATTCGCCTTCTCCTTCGCCTACTGGTACGGCTTCCTCCCCGAGCTGTTCGCCCGGACCCTCGGCGTGCTCGCCGCCGCGGCATGGATCCACTTCCGGCGTGACGAGCGCCCGGGGCGCGAGGCGCTGGCCGCTGCCCTCCTCTGTCTCGTGGCGTTCGCGCACCTGTTGACCTTCGCCGTCCTCGTGCTCTGCCTCGCGGTGCTGGCGCTGGCCGGACCACGGCCGCAGCTCCTCCGCTCTCTCCGACCGCTCGTCCCCGGCCTGTTGATTTCCGGCTGGAGCATGCTGGCGCTGGGGGAGGCGGTGGGCCCAGGG
>DASXGF010000027.1:0-2907 GCA_036489275.1 Myxococcaceae bacterium
AGGGCTGCCGGCAGGTGTACGCCCTCGACCGCTGCCGGGAGTGGACGGCGGCGCTGACCACGTGGTGCGAGTCGCAACCCCAGCTGGTCCCGTTCAACGGCGTGTGCATGGTGCACCGCTGCGAGGTGATGGAGATGAACGGCCAGTGGGACGCGGCGCTGGAGGAGGCGCGGCGTGCCTGCGAGCGTCTGTCGCAGGCCTCCGATCCCTTCGCCGCGCCCGTTGCCCACTACCAGAAGGCGGAGATGCACCGGCTCCGCGGCGAGATCGACGAGGCGGAGGCCTCGTACCTCGAGGCCCACCGGCTCGGACGGGAGCCGCAGCCGGGCCTGTCCTTGCTCCGGATGGCCCAGGGACGCAGAGACGCCGCCCTCGCCTCGATCCGGCGCGCCCACGCCGACTCGGCGGAGCCGCTCCAGCGGGCGAGGTTGCTGCCGGCGATGGTGGAGATCGCCCTGGCGGCCGGAGATCTGGAAGCCGCCTCGCAGGCCAGCGCGGATCTCGACGGGCTGTCGGAGCTGTTCGAGTCCCAGGTGCTGGCCGCCATCGCCGCCCACGCCCGCGGCGCCGTGCTCCTCGCGAGGGGCGAGGCGCGGCAGGCGCTCGAGGCGCTCCGGCCGGCGCTCGCCCTGTGGCAGCGGGAGTGCGCCCCGTACCTCGCGGCCCGGGTCCGGGTGTCGATCGGGCTCGCCTGCCGCGCGCTCGGCGACGAGGACGGGGCCACCCTGGAGCTCGCGGCCGCGCGGAAGGTGTTCGAGGGGCTGGGAGCGAAGCCCGACGTGGCGCGCCTCCCGCCGCCCCCGATCGAGGAGCGCGGCCAGCGCCCGGACGGGCTGACCGCCCGGGAGCTGGAGGTGCTGGGGCTGGTCGCCGCGGGCAAGACCAACAAGCTCATCGCCAAGGAGCTGTTCCTGAGCGAGAAGACCGTCGACCGTCACGTCAGCAACATCTTTCTCAAGCTCGGGGTGTCCTCCCGGGCGGCAGCAACGGCGTACGCCTTCACCCACAAGCTGGTGTAGGCGCGTGAGGCATGGGGGAAATCCCCCATCCCGCCCCCCACTCAAAATGCAGGGTTTCCCCGACGCGGACACCCGGACCGGCTCGGTACATCGCACGCTGAGATTCGAGCCGGAGGATGTCGATGCGGAACGAGGACGCAGTGGTGGTCGAGGAAGGGCAGGCGCTCGAGGCGCTGGAGCCGCGCGCGAGAAGCCGTGCCCGGGCCGAGACCGAGGTCGACGTGGTGGTCATCGGCGGCGGCCAGGCCGGGCTCTCGGTGGGCTACCACCTGGCCCGGTGCGGGGTGGAGAGGTTCCTCGTCCTCGACGCCAACGCGCGAATCGGTGACTCGTGGCGGCACCGCTGGGACTCGCTGCGGCTCTTTTCGCCCGCCAGGTTCGATGGGCTCGATGGCATGCCCTTCCCGGCGCCTCCGCGGTCCACGCCGACCAAGGACGAGATGGCGGACTACCTCGAGGCGTACGCGAGGAAGTTCCAGCTGCCGGTCCGGAACGGCATCCGCGTGGATGGGCTCTCGAGGGACGGCACACGGTATCTCGTAGCCTCGGGGGCACAGCGCTTCCTCGCGCGCCAGGTCGTCGTCGCGATGGCGGACTACCAGAAGCCGAAGACGCCGGCCTTCGCGGCGGAGCTGGATCCGTCGATCGTCCAGCTGCACTCGAGTGCCTACAGGCGGCCCGGGCAGCTCCGTCGGGGCACGGTGCTGCTCGTCGGCGCCGGCAACTCGGGGGCCGAGATCGCGATGGAGCTCCGGCAGGCCGGGCACCCCGTGATGGTGGCCGGACCCGACGTGGGCAGCATCCCGGGATGGTTCCAGAGCACGTTCGGACAGGTGGTGTTCGCGCCGCTGCTCTTCCGGGGGATCTTCCACCGCCTGCTCACCGAGTCGACGCCCGTGGGTCGCAAGGCCAAGGCAAAGGGGCACCGGTCGACGCCGCTCATCCGGACCCTGCCCAGGCACCTCGCTGCTGCCGGTGTGGAGCGCGTCGGGCGGGTGCGCGGCGTCCAGGACGGGCGGCCGGTGCTCGAGGATGGAACCGTGCTCGACGTGCAGAACGTCATCTGGAGCACCGGGTTTCATCCGGGCTTCACGTGGGTGCACGTGCCGGTCTTCGACGCGCAGGGGAACCCGCGCCAGAAGCGAGGGGTCGCCGAGGCGCCGGGGCTCTACTTCGTGGGCCTCACGTTCCTGTACGCAATGTCGTCGTCGATGATCCACGGCGTGGGCCGCGACGCGAAGTACGTCGCCGAGCGGATCGTCGAGCGGCTCGAGACCGAGCTGCCCCCGGGAATGTCGTCCGCGGCCTGAGGGCTCAGGACTTCGCGAGCCGGATCTTCTGCTCGCTCTTGTCCCGGCAGAAGGTGTCGAAGAACGTGTCGGCGGCGTCGTAGTTGAGCGTCCACGGCGGGTACATCGCGCACCGCGGGTCCAGGCAGTGGTGCAGCTCCCAGGCGTGCCCCAGCTGGTGCATCGCGTGCCGGGCGATCTGCTTGAGATTCGCCTCGGGGTCCTTCACACCCGCGCTCGACACCAGCGCCCGGGGCCCGTTCTGGTCCGAGAACCCGGCGCACGGCACATCGCCGGAGATGAGCGATCGCGGCTTCAGCTTCCGCGACGTCAGGTAGAGGATCTTGTCGTCGGCGTAGGCCCGCGGCGAGGGGAGCGCCTCGAGCAGCTCCTGCGCGTCGAATGGCTCGCTCTGCCCCGGCGGCAGCGTCATGTCGCCCGCGTGCTCGCAGCCCACGCCGAACGCGGTGTAGAGGACCTTGCACAGCCGGTCGATGACCTTCGGGTCGAACGTGTCCAGCGTCACGAGGCGAATCACGGGGTCGTCTCTCCTCGGGGCTACTTCTTCTTCGCCTTCGCGGCGGGCTTCTTCGCCACGG
>DASXGF010000128.1:0-15737 GCA_036489275.1 Myxococcaceae bacterium
CGGAGCCTCGAGGAGGGGCTCCACGGCGAGGCGGCACTCCCCCACCGCGACCAGGAGTTCCCGCCCGGCGCCTTCGACGCGCCGAAGGGGTTCGCCCGCCGCGACTTCCTCCAGCTGATGGGCGCCTCGGTGGCCCTGGCCGGCCTCACCGCCTGCACCGAGAAGCCGGTGGAGAAGCTGGTCACCTACACCAAGGTCCCGGACGGCCTGGTCCCCGGCAACCCGCTCCACTACGCCACCGCGCTGGTCCAGAACGGCATCGCCCTGGGCGTCCTCACCACCAGCTGGGAGGGCCGTCCGACGAAGGTGGAGGGCAATCCCTCGCATCCGGTCTCGCGAGGCACCACCGGGCCCCACGCGCAGGCGGAGCTGGCCTCCCTCTACGACCCGTTCCGGGCGCGAGTCCTCAAGGAGCGGGGCGCCGGCCGGAGCTGGCGCGGGTTCCGCGAGGCGACCCGTGTTCGCGCCACCGCGCTGGAGAAGGACGGTGGCGCCGGGCTGCGGTTCCTCGAGGGACCAACCAGCTCGCCCCTCCTCGCGTCGCTGCGGGAGGCCATCCGCCAGCGGTTCCCCAAGGCGAAGTTCCACGCCTGGAGCGCCACGCCGCGTGACTCTGTGTACGACGGGACAGCGCTGGCCTTCGGCAGGCCGCTCGAGCCGCACTACGCGGTGGAGAAGGCCGACGTCATCGTCTCCCTGGACGCGGACTTCCTTGAGGCCCGCCCCGACACCGTCGACCAGAACCTCGGCTTCGCCAACCGGCGCGAGCCGCAGCACCCCTCGGGGATGAATCGGCTCTACGTCGTCGAGCCGCGGTTCAGCATCACCGGAGGCATGGCCGACCACCGCCTCCGGCTGCGCAGCGCGGACATGGAGGGGTTCGCCCTGGCCCTGGCCGCCGAGCTCGGCAAGAGCGTCCCCGCGCTCTCCGGCTTCCGGAGCCCAGCGGCCCTCTCCGCCGAGCGGGCGAAGTTCGTCGCCGCTGTGGCGAAGGACCTGGCTGCCCGGAAGAGCGCGACGCTGGTCATGGCCGGCGAGCGGCAGACCGCGCTCACCCACGCCGTGGCCCACGCGATCAACGCCGCGCTGGGCGCCGTCGGGAACACCGTCACCTTCACCGAGCCGGCGGTGCTGGACACCGCCACCGGCCGCGCCGGATGGCTGCCGCTCGTCGACGAGCTCCGCGCCGGCAAGGTGGACACTCTGGTCATCACCGCCTGGAACCCGGCGTTCACCGCCCCGGGCGACGTCGACCTGGTGGGCCTGCTCAAGAACGTCCCCAACGCGGTGTACCTGGGGCTCCACGACGACGAGACCTCGCGGCTGGTGAACTGGTTCCTGCCCGCCGCGCACGCCTTCGAGAGCTGGGGCGACGCCCGGTCCCGCGAGGGCACCCTCTCCATCGTCCAGCCGCTCATCCAGCCGCTCTTCGGAGGCATCTCCGAGGCCGAGCTGCTGACCGCCTTCCTCACCGACGACACCAAGCCCTACGACCGGCTGAAGGCGCTCCACACCTCGCGGGCGAAGACCGACTTCGACACGGAGTGGGAGACCTGGCTGGCCAGCGGCGTGGTGCCGAACAGCACGAGCGCCGCCGTCACCCCCGCGCTCCAGGGCGAGAGGGTCCGGGCCGCCGCCGCCCAGGCCCGCCCGGCGCCCGCCGGCCTCGAGCTGGACGTGGTGCACGACTACAAGATCCTCGACGGCCGCTACGCGCTGAACAGCTGGCTGCAGGAGCTGCCGGATCCGATCACCAAGATCACCTGGGACAACGTGGCGCAGGTGGGCCCCGGGTTCGCGAAGCAGCAGGGCATCGAGGTGGGAGACCTCCTGCTCCTCACCGTCTCCGGGCGCTCGGTCGAGGTCCCGGCCTGGGTGCAGCCCGGCCACTCCGACGAGGCGATCACCGTCTCCCTCGGCTACGGCCGCAAGCAGCACACGCTCGGGGTCAAGGACGCCGACGAGCCGCTGGTGGTGGGGCACGACGTCTACCCGCTCCGGAGCGCGGCCAGCCCGTGGTTCTCGCCCGTCGAGGTGAAGAAGACCGGCCGGAACTACCCCCTCAGCTACACCCAGGTGCACAGCAGCACCGAGGGCCGGCCCATCGCGCTGATGCAGAGCGTGGAGGAGTTCGAGAAGCACCCCGAGGCCGTCGAGCTCCGTCCTCCGGTGAAGAATGGGAACAAGGAGCTCGAGGGCAGCACGCTGGCGTCCGTGCAGCCGGGGATCGACTACTCGAGGCAGCAGTACAAGTGGGCCATGTCGGTGGACATGAGCCGCTGCACCGGCTGCAGTGCCTGCGTCGTCGCCTGCCAGGCCGAGAACAACATCCCGGTGGTCGGCAAGTACCAGGTGGGCCGGGGCCGCGAGATGCAGTGGATCCGCATGGACCGGTACTACTCGGGCCCGGCGGACTCACCGGAGATGGTGAACCAGCCGATGTTCTGCCAGCACTGCGAGACCGCGCCGTGCGAGTACGTCTGCCCGGTGAACGCCACCGTCCACTCGGACGAGGGCCTCAACGACATGGTCTACAACCGGTGCATCGGCACCCGGTACTGCTCGAACAACTGCCCCTACAAGGTCCGGCACTTCAACTACCTCCACTGGACGCAGGACAAGAGCCAGGTGGAGAAGATGCTGATGAACCCAGACGTGACGGTGCGCGCCCGCGGCGTCATGGAGAAGTGCACCTACTGCGTGCAGCGCATCGAGCGGACGCGCATCGTGGCCCGCATCGAGAACCGGACCATCGGTGACGACGAGCTCAAGACGGCCTGTCAGCAGGCCTGCCCGACCAACGCGCTGACCTTCGGCTCGCTCCACGATCCGCGGACCAAAGTCAGCCTGCGCCACGCCGATCCGCGGCGCTTCGACGTGCTCCACGAGCTGAACACCCGGCCTCGAACCGTGTACCTCACCAAGATCAAGAACCCGAACCCGGAGCTCGGCTGATGGCCGCCGAACACGCCGCCGCGGCCGTCGCCGCCGACCCGCTGGACTCCGCGCCCCTGCTGGTGGGCAAGCAGGACAACACCACCCTCACCGGGAACCTCCTCGCCCATGTCTGGGCCCGCCCGGACAAGGGCTGGCTGCTCTCGTTCCTGATCGCCCTGTCCGGGAGCGGCGCGCTGGTGCTGGCGATCACCGTGACCCTGGCCGAGGGCATCGGCGCGTGGGGCAACAACATCCCCGTCGGCTGGGCCTTCGACATCACCAACTTCGTCTGGTGGATCGGCATCGGTCACGCCGGGACGCTGATCAGCGCGATCCTCTTCCTCTTCCAGCAGCGCTGGCGGACGGCCATCAACCGCTTCAGCGAGGCGATGACCATCTTCGCCGTGATGTGCGCGGGCCTGTTCCCGCTGCTGCACACCGGGCGGCCGTGGTTCGCCTACTTCATGTTCCCGTACCCGAGCACCCTGGAGATGTGGCCGCAGTTCAAGAGCCCGCTCATCTGGGACGTGTTCGCGGTCTCCACCTACTTCACCGTCTCGCTGCTGTTCTGGTACCTGGGCCTCATCCCCGATCTGGCCTCGCTTCGCGATGCGAGCAAGAGCCCCATCCAGCGGAAGATTTACGGCATCTTCGCGCTCGGCTGGCGTGGGTCAGGACGTCACTGGCACAACTACAAGGTCGGATATCTCCTGTTGGCCGGCCTCTCGACGCCGCTGGTGCTGAGCGTCCACACCATCGTGTCCTTCGACTTCGCCGTGTCACTCATCCCGGGGTGGCACACCACGATCTTTCCGCCCTACTTCGTGGCCGGCGCCGTCTTCTCCGGCTTCGCGATGGTGATGTCCTGGATGGTGCCCGCCCGGCACTTCCTGGGCCTGAAGCACGTCATCACCATGAGGCACCTGGAGAACATGAACAAGATCATCCTCGCGACGGGGATGCTCGTTGGCTACGGGTACCTGATGGAGCACTTCATCGCCTGGTACTCGGGAAACCAGTTCGAGTGGTTCGTGTTCTTCAACCGGGCGACGGGGCCGTACCGCGGCGTCTACTTCCTGATGCTGTTCTGCAACGTGCTGACTCCGCAGATCTTCTGGTTCAAGAAGGCGCGGACGTCGATCCCGATCATGTTCATCGCCAGCATCTTCGTGAACATCGGGATGTGGTGTGAGCGGTTCGTCATCATCGTCACCTCGCTCCACCGCGACTTCCTGCCGGCGTCCTGGGACATGTACTACCCGACCTGGGTGGACATCACGCTGTTCCTCGGGACCATCGGCTTCTTCAGCACGCTGTTCCTGCTCTTCCTCAAGTTCATCCCCGCGGTCGCGGTGAGCGAGGTGAAGGAGCTCAACGAGGAGCTCCAGCACCGTACCGCCCCCGTCACCGTCGTCACCGGAGCCTGATGATGGAACACGCCGCGGAACATCACGCCGCACCCGTGGGCAAGACCTTCGTGCTCGGGCGGTTCGAATCCGGCGAGGCGCTGGTGGACGCTTGCTACAAGGTCCGGGAGAAGGGTTTCGAGGCCATCGACACCCACTCGCCCTACCCGCTGCACGGCGGCGACGAGGCACTGGGCCTGGGGAGGAGCCGCGTCCCCCGCATCGCGCTGACCGGTGGCCTGACCGGCATGTTCGGCGGCTACCTCATGATGGTCTACATGAACGGCCTGAACTGGCCGCTCAACGTGGGAGGCCGGCCGCCGCACGCGCCGCCATCGTTCATCCCCATCACCTTCGAGACCACGGTGCTGCTGGCCTCGCTCTCCATCTTCTTCGGGCTGCTCGCGCTGATGCGGCTGCCCCAGCCGTACCACGCGGTCTTCGAGAGCGAGGAGTTCCGGAGCGCGGTGAACGACGGCTTCTGGCTCAGCGTGTGCCTCCCCTCGGGGAGCGACGGCAAGGACGCGACCGCGCTCCTGTCGCAGCTCGGCGCCCGTGAGGTCAGCACGGTGAAGGAGTCGGTGGAATGAGGCCGGTACTCTTCCTCCTCGGCCTGGGCGTCCTCTCCGGCTGCAACTGCGGCAGCCTCCGGCAGAGCGACGTGCTGCAGCGGATGGAGGTGCAGGACAAGATCCTGCCCTACAGCTCGAACTCGCTCTTCGCCGACGGCCGCGGGATGCGCACCCCGCCGCCCGGCACCATCTCTCGCGAGGCGGTGGTAGGTGCGCCGGGAATCAGCACCGGGATGGTGAACGGGGAGCTTCTCACCCAGATCCCGATCCCGGTGACCCAGGAGCTGCTCGCGCGCGGGCGGCACCGCTTCGAGGTCGTCTGCTCCAACTGCCACGGCCTCGTGGGCAACGGCGACAGCATGATCGCCGACAACATGGCCACCCGGCTTCCGCCCTCGCTGGTGGCGCTCGGTTTCCGGCCGGCCGGCTTCTTCTACCAGGCCATCACCCAGGGCTACGGGCTGATGCCCTCGTTCTCCGGGGAGATCCCAACCGACGAGCGCTGGGCGATCGTGGCCTACGTGCAGGCGCTCCAGCTGAGCCAGAACGCGCCGGTGAACTCGCTGCCCGCCGACGTGCAGCGCCGCCTCCGGGAGGGGCAGACATGGTCGAGGTAGGTCCCACCACCATCACCCAGGACCGGCTCAAGCCGGGCGGGAGGACCTTCACCCTCGCCGCCGGACTCGGCGTGGCGGGTCTGATCCTCACCGGCATCGGCTACGCGGTCGGCGGCTCCGAGCGGCCGATCATCCTCGCCGGGTATCTGGTGGCCTTCGCCTACTGGGTGGGCATCGCCGTCTGCGCCAGCATCTGGAACGCCATCTTCCACGCCTCCGCAGCGCGGTGGATGACCGTGTTTCGCCGGGTCTTCGAGTCGATGGGCGCGGCGATCCCCATCTTCATCCTGCTCTTCGTGCCCATCGCCCTCGGAATGCCGGTGCTCTTCCCGTGGGTGAGCCCGTCCAGCAAGATGAGCCACGAGCAGCTCGAGCTGCTCACGCACAAGGCGCTGTGGCTGAACGTGCCGGGCTTCCTCATCCGGACGGTCGTCTATTTCGTCATCTGGCTGGTGGTGAGCCAGCTGCTCCGCGGCTGGTCGCTCCGGCAGGACCAGGAAGGCGGCCTCGAGCCCACCCGGCGGATGCGCCGCTACGGCTCCGGAGCCCTCCCGTTTCTTGGCCTGTCGATCACCTTCGCCGCCTTCGACTGGCTGATGTCGGTGGACCCGTTCTGGTACTCCACCATCTTCGGGGCCTACTACTGGGCCGGCAGCTTCGTGGCCTGCATCGCGCTCCTCACCGTCATCACCGTCCGCAACCGTCACGAGCAGCGGCAGTTCGGCGGCCTGGTCACCCGGCATCACACCCACAACCTGGGCAAGCTGATGCTGGCCTTCATCGCCTTCTGGACCTACATCGCCTTCAGCCAGTTCATGCTCATCTGGATCGCCAACATCCCGGAGGAGGCCTCCTGGTACGTGGTGAGGATGAAGGGAGCCTGGGCGGGGGTCGGCATCTTCCTGGTCATCACCCACTTCGTCATCCCGTTCTTCACGCTCCTCAGCCGCGGGCTGAAGTTCAACCCGCGGGGGCTGGCCTTCATCGCGGTGTGGATCCTGGTGGTGCACTGGGTGGACCTCTACTGGTTGGTGTTCCCGGCGCTGCTCCCCGACGGCTTCTCGCTCCACTGGACGGCCATCACCTCGATGATCGGGGTGGGCGGGGTCGCCATCGCGTTCGCCCGCTGGCGCGCCACCGGCCACTTCACTCTTCCGGTCAAGGACCCGTACCTGGCCGACTCGCTGAGGTACCAGCAGGCATGAGCTCCACCGCGCACACGCCGGGCAGCACCGAGGTGGCGGCGGCCCAGCAGGAGTTGAGCTGGCCGTGGATCATCGGGGTGGGCGTCGCGTCCATCGCGATCTTCGCCGTGGCCACGGTCTGGTCGACGCACATCCTCAACGTCACCCGGGCCGAGATGCAGCCGGGTGGTCCCCCGCCCATCCCGAAGCAGGTGGATCAGTACGAGGTCGGCATCGTCAACCTGCGAGTCTTCGCCCTCGACCAGCGCGCCGCGCAGAAGCGCCTGCAGCAGATGGAGCGGCTGCGGAGCTACGGCTGGGTGGACCGGGAGTCCGGGGTGGCACACATCCCCATCGACGAGGCGGTGAGGATGTACCTCGCCGAGCAGCAGAAGAAGGGAAACCAGCCGAAGTGAGCCGGAGTGGCCACATCGCGTTCGTGCTGTCGGCGCTCCTGCCGCTGGTGGCGTCTGCCCAGGGGACCGCGCTGACCCGATCGCCGGCGGTGGACGTCATCGAGCAGCTGGGTGACCGGGTGCCCGAGGACGGCCGGCTGGTGGACTCGGAGGGGCAACCCTTCCGTCTCGCCGACGAGCTGCACCGGGGCAAGCCGGTGGTGCTGGCGCTCGTCTATTTCCGCTGTCCGCAGCTCTGCAACCTGACGCTGTCCAGCCTCACCCGGACGCTGCGTGACTCGGGGATGAAGCTCGGCAGGGATTACCGGGCGGTGGTCGTGAGCATCGACCCCTCGGAGACGCCGCGGGACGCCGCCGAGTCCAAGCGCGGCCACATGCAGGCGCTTGGCGTCTCGCCGACGACGCCGGACTGGCGGTTCGCCACGGCGGCCGAGCCGGAGATCCGGGCGCTCGCCCGGGCCACGGGCTTCAAGTACCGGTACGACGCGCCGAGCAAGCAGTTCGAGCACCCGTCGGTGGCCTTCGTGCTCGCCGAGGACGGGCGGCTCTCCCGGTACCTCTACGGCATCCAGTATCCGGCGCGCGACATGAAGCTGGCCTTGGTCGAGGCCGGCAAGGGCAAGGTGGGCACCGCGTTCGACAGGGTGATCCTCACCTGCTTCAAGTACGACCCGGCGAAGCGTAGCTATGCCCCGTACGCGCTGGCCTTCGTCCGGATCGGGGCCCTCCTGGTGTTCGCCGCGCTGGTGGTCTTACTGACGATTCTCTGGAGACAGGACTTGAAGCTCAAGAAGCGACGGGGTGCGACGGCATGAACGAGCTCATGAGGCGCCTGCTGTTCCTGCCCGAGCAGGCCTCGACGTTCGCCGAGGACGTCGACCATCTCCACTACTTCGTCATCACGGTGACGATGGTCGCGAGCGCCGCCGTGGCCCTGGTGGCCATCGCCTTCTTCTGGAAGTACCGGCGGCGGCATGAGAACCAGTCCACGCCGCACATCTCGCCCACGGCGGGGTTCGAGGTGCTGGCGATCAGCGTGCCGCTGGCGTTCTTCCTCCTCTGGTTCGCGATCGGCTTCCGGGACTTCGTGAAGGTCTCCTCGCCTCCGCCGGACGCGATGGACGTCTACGTGATGGGCAAGCAGTGGATGTGGAAGTTCGCCTATCCCGAGGGGCCGAGCTCGATCGGCGTGCTGCACGTCCCGGCCAACCGCCCGGTGCGGCTCCTGGTCACCTCGCGGGACGTCATCCATTCGATCTTCGTGCCGGCCTTCCGGATCAAGATCGATGCGCTGCCCGGCCGGTACACCGAGATCTGGTTCACCGCCACCAAGACCGGGCGGTACCAGATCCTCTGCACGGAGTACTGTGGCGCCCAGCACAGCAAGATGTGGGGTGAGGTCGTGGTCATGGCCCCCGAGGCCTTCGACGAGTGGCTGAAGGACCAGCAGCGCGGTCTGGTCTCCCGTCAGGACGTGCTGGCCGACGAGACCGGGCAGATCACGACGCTGCAGGGGAGCCTGGCCCAGTGGGGCAAGCAGGTCGCCGTGGCCCAGGGCTGCCTCCGCTGCCACAACGTGGACAGCCGCGAGCCGGCCACCGGGCCGAGCTGGGTGGACCTCTACCAGCAGCCGACGAAGCTCACCGACGGCCGGGAGATCATCGCCGACGAGGCGTACCTCACCGAGTCGATGATGGAGCCCACCGTGAAGGTGGTCGCCGGGTTCCAGCCCCTGATGCCCAACTACCAGGGCAAGCTCAGCGGAGCGGACGCCGCGGCGATCGTCGAGTTCATCAAGAGTCTCCGGTCCGATCGGACTGCACAGGCCACCGGGGGTGAAGATCAATGACCGCGCCAATCACCGCTGCCGCCGGCACGCAACCGGCCCCCGAGTTCCCCAAGAAGAGCTACCTGAACGACGGGACCACCATTCGCTCCTGGCTGCTCACCCACGACCACAAGCGGATCGCCCTCCTCTATCTCGTCGGCACGATCATCGGCCTCTTCCTGGGCGGCATCTTCGCCATGGTCATCCGGCTGGAGCTGCTCACCCCGGGCCCGACCATCATCGAGGCGCTGACCTACAACCGGATGTTCACGCTCCACGGCCTGGTCATGATCTTCATGTTCATGATCCCGGTCATCCCCGGCGTGTTCGGGAACTTCTTCCTCCCGATCATGCTCGGGGCCAAGGACGTGGCGTTTCCGAAGTGGAACCTGACCTCCTGGTACGTCTACATGGCCGGCTCGGCGCTGATGCTCTGGGGGCTGATCACCGGTGGCGCGGACACCGGGTGGACCTTCTACGCTCCGTACAGCACCACGACGACCACCAACATCACCCCGGTGCTGCTGGGCGTGTTCATCATCGGCTTCAGCTCGATCCTCACCGGGCTGAACTTCATCGTCACCATCCACACCCTCCGGGCGCCGGGGGTGACCTGGTTCAAGATGCCGCTCTTCGTCTGGGCGGTGTATGCGACCAGCATCATCCAGGTGCTGGCGACCCCGGTGCTGGGGCTCACCACGTTGCTGGTCTCGGCCGAGCACGCCTTCGGGTTCGGCTTCTTCGATCCAGCGCGAGGCGGCGACCCGATCCTCTTCCAGCACCTGTTCTGGTTCTACAGCCACCCGGCCGTCTACATCATGGTGCTGCCGTCGATGGGCGTGATCAGCGAGGTGATCTGCTCCGTCGCCCGCAAGAACATCTTCGGCTACAAGATGATCGCGATGAGCTCACTGGGCATCGCCTTCGTGGGCTTCTTCGCCTGGGGACACCACCTCTTCACCTCGGGGCAGAGTCCGTTCGACGCCGGGGCGTTCGCGGCGATCTCGATGCTGGTGGGAGTGTTTACCGCGATCAAGGTCTTCAACTGGGTGGGCACCCTCTACAAGGGGGCGATCAGCTTCACCGCGCCCTTCGCCTACATTTGTGGGTTCCTCTTCTTCCTGGTGTTCGGCGGGATGACCGGTGTGGCCCTGGCCACGGTCTCGCTCGACGTGCACTGGCAGGACACCTACTTCGTCGTCGCCCACTTCCACTTCATCATGGTGGGCGCGGTGATCATGGGCTTCCTCGCGGCGCTCCACTACTGGTTCCCGAAGATGTTCGGCCGGAAGTATCCGGAGAACTGGGCGCTGCTGGCCGCCGGGCTCATCGTGCTCGGGTTCAACGCCACCTTCATTCCCCAGTTCCTGCTGGGCAACGCGGGCATGCCGCGGCGGTACTACGAGTACCCCGAGCGGTTCACGTCGCTGAACGTGGCCTCGACCGCCGGCGCTTCGCTGCTCGCCTTCGGGTTCATCATCATCGCCATCTACCTGGCCATCGCCCTGAAGCACGGCGAGGTCGCGGGCCGGAACCCCTGGGGGAGCACGGGCTACGAGTGGGACACCCCCTCGCCGCCCCCGACGGAGAACTTCGACAAGGTCCTGGTCTACGACCGGGGTCCTCACGAGTACTCGGACATCCCGGAGGATCACGCCAAGGTGGGTCATGCAAGCTAGCGCGGCGCGGAAGATGACGCCGGAGGGGTGGCTCGAGCCGCCTCCGCTTCCGCATCACTACGAGACGGAGGAGAACCACAAGCAGGCCCTCCGCTTCGGGATGTGGCTCTTCCTGGGGACCGAGGTCCTGCTCTTCGCCGGGATCTTCGTCGGCTACTTCGTCTTCCGGAGCTACTTCCCCGAGGCGTTCGAGCAGGCCGGGCGCCACCTCAGTCTCTTCTGGGGAACCTCGAACACGCTGGTGCTGCTGACGTCGAGCTTCACCGTGGCGACGGCCCACTACTTCGCCGAGCACGGGAAGAACAGGAACGCCTTCTGGCTCCTCATGGCCTCGGTGGTCATGGGCGCGATGTTCCTCTGCATCAAGGGCATCGAGTACCACGACAAGTTCGAGGAGCTCGCGCTCCCGGGGAAGTTCTTCCACTACAACGAGATCACCGCCCCGGGCGGTCCGATCTTCTACGTGGTGTACTTCTTCGCCACCGGGCTCCATGCCCTCCACGTCATCGTGGGGATGAGCCTCCTGACCTGGGTGGCGGTGCGGTGCTGGCGGAAGGAGTTCTCACCGCAGTACTACGCACCGGTCGAGAACGCCGGGCTCTACTGGCACCTCGTGGACCTGGTGTGGATCTTCCTCTACCCGCTGCTCTACCTGGTCTGACCTCATGGCCTCCACGTCCAGCGCGGGCGCGCCCGCGGTGTCACACGGGTTCGGTCCCGGCAAGCTGTTCCTGAACTGGTTCGTCCTGGTCTGCCTGACCTTCAGCACCTTCGGCGTGTCGCAGATCCCGATGCCGGTGAACTACCACCTGGCCGCCGCGATCTGCATCGCGGTCGTCAAGCTGTCCCTGGTGGTGCTCTTCTTCATGCACCTCTGGTGGGGCGAGGGCATCAACCGGATCGTCTTCCTGACCTCGTTCGTCTTCCTCCTGGTGCTGATGTTCTTCGTCATGGCGGACGTGGGCACGCGGTTCAAGCTGTCCAACTCGCGCATCGCGCCGCTGCCCCAGGTCGACCAGAGGCTGATGCCCACCGGGATGCCGCCCGGGATGGGAAGCATTCCGCAGGGACACTCCGACGGTCCGGGGCAGAGCTCCGGGAAGGCCGGCGAGCAGTGACGGTCCGGCGCCGGGTCCTCTCCACCTCGGCGCTGCGACTGACGGGACTCGCCCTCCTCGGTGCCGCGCTTGCAGGCTGCGCGCATGCCGGGAAGGGCGACGGACCCGGGAGCGGGATCCGCTTCGTGTCCGACGACTACCCCGGCGCGCTGGCCCGTGCCCGCGCCGAGGGCAAGCCGCTCTTCATCGACGCCTGGGCGCCGTGGTGCCACAGCTGCGTGAGCATGAAGTCGTACGTGTTCCCCGACGGTGCGCTGTCCCCCGTCGCGGACCGCTTCATCTGGCTGGAGGTGGACACCGAGAAGCCGGTGAACCGGGCCTTCGTCGAGCAGTTCCCGACCGAGGCGTTGCCCACGCTGATGGTCATCGACCCGCGCACCGGCCAGGCCTTCCGCCGCTGGGTGGGGAGCGCCACGGTGGTGGAGCTCGCGGCGCGGCTCCGGGCCACGGCGCTCGCCCTGACCCCGGGAGCGCCCGGGACCGCCGCCCAGGCCGCCCTGACGCGGGCGAGCGAGGCGGACACGGTCGGGGACCACGTGGAGGCCACCCTCGCGTACCGGCAGGCGCTGGCGGCGTCGGTGCCCCGCTCGCTGGACCATGCCCAGGCGGTGGAAGGGCTCGTGCAGCGGCTCGCCCAGGACGGTGACCCCGCCGGATGCGTGGACCTCGCTCGCGAGGAGCTGTCGCACGTGGCCCCGGGCACGGCGCTGGCGACGCTGGCTGCCACGGGGCTCTCCTGCGCAGTCGAGCTCGACGAGGGCGACCCGCGGAGACGGGCGGCGCTGGGTGCGCTGGAGAGCCGGGTGGCGAGCCTCGCCCGGGACCCCTCGGTGGTGCTGATGGCCGACGACCGGTCGAGCCTCTTCGAGACCGAGGAGGGCGCTCGCCGGGCCCGGGGAGACTTGATGGGGGCACGGGACACCGCGCTGCGCTGGACGGGGTTCCTCGAGGACGAGGCCGGGCGCGCCCGGAGCCCGGAGACCCGGGCGGTGTTCGACTCGCACCGGCTCTCGGCGTACCTCGCGCTGGGAGAGCCAGAGCGGGCCGTCCCCATGCTGGAGCAGAGCGCCCGCGACTTCCCCGGCGACTACAACCCGCCGGCGCGCCTGGCCATGGCCTACCTGGCGATGCGCGAGCCGTGGAAGGCGCTGGAGGAGGCCCGGCGCGCGTCCTCGCTGGTCTATGGCCCGCGCACGCTCCGCGTGCTCCTGGTCCGGGCCGAGGCTGAGGCGCGGGTGGGCGACTCGCACGCGGCGCGGGTGACGCTCGCCCGGGCGGAGAAGCTGGTGAACGAGCTTCCGCCGGCGCTGTGGCACGCGTCGATGGCCACCGCCATCGCCTCGAAGCGGAAGACGCTGTTCGAGCCACCCACCGCGTCGGCAACGCTCCCCGGAGAGAAGCTCCGGGCTCCCTGAGGTCCCCGATGGCGCTCCCGCTGCTGCTGCTCCTGCTCGCCGCCGAGGCCAACGAGCCGAAGAAGCCGGTCTCGCCGCAGTCGGAGATGCCGGCGAAGTTCACGCCGGGGACCGCGGACCTGGACCACGAGCGGCGCGAGGTGATGATCCCCATGCGGGACGGGGCGAGGCTGTTCACGGTCATCCTCGTGCCGAAGGGCGCGAAGGGCGCGCCGATGCTCCTGACCCGGACGCCGTACGATGCGGACAAGCTGACGCGGCACGAGCCGTCGGTCCACCTGGGGCCGCTGCTGCAGGGCTACGACAACGCGACCGACGTCATCGTCGAGGGCGGGTACATCCGGGTGGTGCAGGACGTGCGGGGCAAGCACGGCTCGGACGGCGACTACGTGATGAACCGGCCGCTGCGGGGGAAGTGGAACCCGACGGACGTCGACCACGCGACGGATACCTGGGACACCATCGACTGGCTGGTGAAGAACGTCCCCGAGTCCAACGGCCGGGTGGGGATCCTCGGCATCTCCTACGACGGCTTCACGCCGCTGATGGCGCTGGTCGATCCGCACCCGGCGCTCAAGGTGGCGGTGCCGATGAACCCGATGGTGGACGGCTGGACCGGCGACGACTGGTTCCACCACGGGGCGTTCCGGCTGGCGCCGACGCTGCCCTACGTCTACGAGCAGGAGGCGGATCGGAAGTCCGAGGAGAAGTGGCCCGCGTCGCACTACGACGACTACGAGGCGTTCCTCGGGGGCTCGGCCGGGGAGATCGGCCGGCGCCGGGGGATGGAGCAGCTCGGGTTCTGGCGGAAGCTGCTCGAGCATCCGGCCTACGACGCCTTTTGGCAGGACCAGGCGATGGACCGCGTGCTGGCCGGGCGGCCGCTCAAGGTTCCGGTGATGGTGGTGCACGGGCTGTGGGACCAGGAGGACATCTACGGGGCGCCGGCGGTGTACCGTGCGCTGGAGAAGCAGGACACGGCGAATGACCGGGTCTTCCTGGTGATCGGGCCGTGGTTCCACGGGCAGCAGATCCGCGAGGGGTCGGCGCTCGGGCCGATCCGGTTCGACTCCGAGACGGCGCGCTGGTTCCGGCAGGAGGTGCTGCGGCCGTTCCTGGATCAGTACCTGAAGGATGGCGCGCCGCCGTCGAAGGTGGCGCCGGTGACGGCGTTCGAGTCGGGGACGAACGTGTGGCGGCGCCTCCCGGCGTGGCCGGCGGGGTGCGAGCGGGGCTGCAAGATCGAGCCGACGGCGCTGTACCTCGGGGCGGGGCACCGTGCATCGTTCAGCGCTCCCGGGAAGTCCGACGCGGCGTTCGACGAGTGGGTGTCCGACCCGGAGCGGCCGGTGCCGTACCGCGCGCGGCCGGTTCGCAGCGACGAGACGCACTGGCGGCCGTGGCTGGTGACCGACCAGCGTGAGGCGTCGGGGCGGACGGACGTGGTCAGTTTCGTGAGCGAGCCGCTGCGCGCGCCGCTGAAGATCTCGGGGTTCCCGGTGGTGAACCTGGTGGCGTCGACGAGCGGGACCGACTCGGACTGGGTGGTGAAGCTGATCGACATCTACCCCGACGAGGTGTCGGCGCAGCCGGAGCTGGGCGGGTACCAGCTGATGGTGTCGGGGGACATCTTCCGCGGGCGCTACCGCGAGCGGGCAGACCGACCGGCGCCCATCCCTTCCGGCAAGGCGCTCCCTTACCGCTGGGAGCTGCCGACGGTGAACCACGTCTTTCTGCCCGGGCACCGGGTGATGGTGCAGGTGCAGTCCAGCTGGTTCCCGCTCTACGACCGGAATCCGCAGACGTACGTCGAGAACATCTTCTGGGCGAAGCCAGCGGACTACCGGAAGGCGACGCAGCGCGTGTACCACTCGCCCGGAAACGCGAGCTTCATCGAGCTCCCCATCGTGAAACCCGAGTGACCTCACGAGGTGCCAGACACCTCGCGTTTGACACTTCGCGTTGGTGCTCACACGAGCGTGGGTTACTCGCTCTCGGGGGTGCGAGACGGCACGTGGACGACTCGAACTCATCCCGTACGTCACGGGATAAGCGAGCGCGAAGGCGCCGGGCTGCTCTGACCGCGCGAGCTCGCGCCGGACCAGGCGGTCGGGCGCCGGCCGAGCATCACATCGCAGCGCTTCGACCGGACTCGTCTCGCCGTCAAGGCGCCGCAGCGATCATCGGTCGATTCGCGCCCAAGGGAAAAGGCGCGCTGAAATCTCCCGCTCGCCAGCGCTGCGACGCATTCAGGAAAGCAGTGGTGAACGCCCGAGCCTTTTCACGAAACCCATCGAGCAATCTCCTCGACGAAGTGTGGCAAAGCGGCCGAGGAGTACGAGCTGGGCGCGCGGGGCGATGCTGGGGGCGCTGAGCGAGCACCCAGGCTCGCCCTCGGAAGCGCTTTTGAAGGGCTGCGCCGTACTCCCGGATTCCCTGGAGGAGGCTCTCGAGGATCTGTCGACGTGAATGCGCCTCCTGGAACGCTGGGTGAGGAATCTGGGCGAGAACCAGCTGCTCGACGCGCGAGCATTTCTCATCGAACCGCGCACAGGGCTTCCCGAG
>DASXGF010000167.1:0-1613 GCA_036489275.1 Myxococcaceae bacterium
TTATGGCAAACCCGCGCTATTTTCGGCCCGTTCCTCCATGTCCGAGCGGCCGCTCCGCATCGTCAGCTACAACGTCCGGTACTTCGGGCACGCGCTCCGTGGGCTCGCCACCACGCGCACGTCCCTGGAGCGCATCGCCCAGCGCCTGGCGAGCCTCACGCCGCTCGCCGACGTCATCTGCCTCCAGGAGGTGGAGACCCGCTCGCTCCGGAGCACGCTCGCCTTTCGCGGCATGGAGACCCAGCTCGAGGCGTTCATGGCCGCCCTCGAGCACGCCTTCCGCCGCGTGGGCCTGGTCCTCCCCTACGACGCCTTCCACTTCCGGGCACACACGTACCAGTTCCGCTCGACGACGCTCTACACGACCGGCCTCGCGGTCATCGTCAACCGCAACCGCCTGCGCGTGGAGGGACACAACGTCTTGAGCCCCCACGCCATCACCCACCACCACGTCGCCCGGCTGAAGGACACCAAGCAGAGCCGCATCTGCGCCCACGTGAAGCTGGCCACGGCCGCCGGCCGGGCCTTCCACGTCTTCAACACCCATCTCAGCCTCCCCACGCCCTTCACCCGGGAGTTCTGGAGCGAGAAGGCCAAGATGGGCTTCGGCTTCAACCAGCTCGCCGAGGCCAAGAAGCTGGCCAGCTTCGTCCAGTCCCACTCCAACGGGGACCCGTTCGTCGTGGGCGGCGACTTCAACTCCTCGCCTGCCTCGCCGGTGTACCGGTACCTGTCGGAAGAGGTGGGATGGGTCGGAGCGCAGGAGGCGCTGAAGCAGATCGACCGGTCCCACAGCGGCTTCCCCACCGCGGGCTTCTTCCGACTCCGGATGCACCTCGACCACCTCTTCGGAGGCAACGGAATCCGGTGGGTGGACCTCAGCGGCACCGAGCCCTTCGGCCGAGGCCCCTTTCATGGGCTGTCGGACCACGTCCCGCTCATCGCGCGGTTCGAGCCGCCGCCCGCAGGACAGGCGAGCAGCGAGGCGGTTTGACGTACACTCGGGAGCCGTGGCCAGGCTCGATCCGATCTTCGAACGACTTCTCCGGGAAGGCACCGAGCTGCTCTTCGACACCGGCGCCCCGGCGATCATGCGCACCGCCGCAGGCGAGGTCCCGGTGCTCCGGCAGCAGCTGACCGCCCAGCAGATCGCCGGCGTCTTCGCCGAGGTGGTGCCGAGCGAGATGCGCAACAGCTTCCCCGCCCCGGGGGTCACCACCTTCGAGTACGGGGCGCCCGCCGGACGGGTGGCGGTGAGCTTCGAGCGCACCGCCGGTCAGGTCCGGGCGATGGTCCGGCCAGCCAAGGGCGCCGCCGAGGAGGAGGGTGAGCAGATCGAGCTCGCCTCCGCCGCGGAGATGCTCCACGAGTACATGCACGGCTCCGGCACGGCGAACCCCGGCACTCCGCCGACGCCCGCCGCCACCGGCATTCCCACCGGCTCCCAGCCCGGCATCCCGATGGGCTCGCAGGGCGGAGTGCGCCGGGGCGTCGCGAAGGACATCCAGTTCCGCGAGCTCCCGGGCAGCATCAAGGCACCGGCACGCACCGGCGCCACTCCCGCCGTCGCCGCGGCCCCCGAGCCAGCCTCGAGCCCCAGGCCCGCGTCCCTC
>DASXGF010000229.1:0-6360 GCA_036489275.1 Myxococcaceae bacterium
GGCTCTCCGAGGGGCCCTGCGGATTGCGTGCCGTCCCGCCCTGCGACGCGAGGCGGGCGTAGTAGTCCGGGCGATACCAGTCGGAGACCCACTCCCAGACGTTCCCCGCCATCCCGTAGAGGCCGAAAGCGTTGGGCGGAAAGGCCTACACCGGGTTCGTGGCCACGTAGCCGTCCTCGGCCGTGTTCCGCTCCGGGAAGTGCCCCTGGAACGTGTTCGCCATGTACTTGCCGCCGGGCCGGAACTCGTCCCCCCAGGGGTACTTCTTCTGCGCCAGTCCTCCGCGGGCGGCGAACTCCCACTCCGCCTCGGTGGGGAGGCGCTTCCTGGCCCACTTCGCGTAGACCTGCGCGTCCTCGAAGGCGATGTGGACCACCGGGTGGTCCATCCGTTTGGCGAGGGAGCTTCCCGGTCCCTCCGGGTGCCGCCAGCTCGCGCCCTTCACGTAGTTCCACCACTGGAAATGGTCGTTGAGGGGGACCGCCTTCTTCGGCGGCGAGAACACCACCGAGCCCGGGACGAGCATGTCCGGCAGCGCACCAGGGTAGTCCTCGGCGCGCGGCACGCGCTCGGCGACGGTCACGTACTTCGTCTCGTCGGCGAAGCGCTTGAAGTCGGCGTTGGTCACCTCGGTGGCGTCCATCCAGAAGGCTTCGACGCTGACCCGATGGATGGGACGGGCGTCCTGGAACATCTCCTCGTCCGAGCCCTGGTCGAACTCGCCGCCGGGGACCCAGACCATCCCCGGCGGAGCGGCCACGGTCGACGGAGGGTTCCCCGCTGCGGCGGTCAGGGTGGTGCTCCCGGCCGGGGCCGCCCGTCCGTGCGCCGCGGAGATCCCGGTGTCGCACGCCTCGGGGCCGGTCGCCTTCGCCGCCTGGGCCACGGGAGCGGGTCGCGGCGCCGGTGCGGAGCCTCCGCCGCCCTCGCTCCGCGAGCACCCGGCGCCGAGGGCGAGGAACAGCAGGGCGCAGGCGCCGAGCTCGCGGGGCATGGTGGGCGCACACCACTCCAACCAGCCGCCTCACGCAAGGTGGATGGCGACTCCACTCCGCGGCGCGACGGAGCGACGGGGTAGGGTGACGCCTGGATGGAGCGGCCTTCCCCGGAATCGAGCCGGCTGGACCCGTGGACCGTGGGGGCGATCGCGGTCGTCTCGTACGCCATCGCGAACGTCGTCCACGAAGGGCTCGGACACGGCGGGGCCTGCATCCTGGTGGGCGGCCAGCCGCAGGAGCTCAACGCCATCTTCTTCGAGTGCTCAGTGGAAGGGCTGCCCCCTGCAGCAGGGAAGTGGCTGGCGGCCGGAGGGAGCATTGCGAACCTGATCGTCGCGGCGCTCGCCGGGATCGCGCTGGGCGTTCTTCCGAGGGCCGGGGGCCGGGCCCGGCTGTTCGCCTGGCTGCTCGTGGCGATCGATCTCCTCATGCCCTTCGGCTACCTGCTCTTCTCCGGGCTGGGGAACATCGGTGACTGGGCGGAGGTCATCCGCGGCATGGAGCCGCCGCTTGCCTGGCGGGCCGTGCTGACCATCACCGGAGCGCTCCTCTACGGCTGGGTCGCTCCACGGCTGCTGATGCCCCCGCTAGAGCCGTTCCTCGGCGCCGGACCCGAGGAACGGCAGGCTCGGGTCAGGACACTCACCCTGCTGCCGTACCTCGTGGGCGGCCTCACGTTCGTGGTGGCGGGGCTGCTCAATCCGCACGGGGTTTACCTGGTGCTCATCTCGGCCGTCGCGGCGTCGTTCGGCGGAACGTCGCTCCTCGCCTGGTACCCCGCGCTGTGGGCGAGACGTCCGCCGGTCGCTCCCGCGGCCGTCCCGCTCGGCGTGTCACGCAGCCGGGTCTGGCTTGCCGGAGCGGCCATCGCGCTCGTCTTCTTCGTGGGGGTGCTGGGACCCGGCGTGCGGTTCGCCGCTCCCCGCTGACCCGGGAACACCGGCTCACTGCCGACCGCTCCCTCGTGCCGCGGCCAGTGCGATGCACCGCCTCCGGCGCCATACGAAGGCGCATGGACCGCATCCTTCTCACCGGCGCGACGGGGGTGGTCGGCCGCCGCGTCCTCCCGCTGCTCGTGTCCGCCGGCCACCCGGTGTCCGCAGTGAGTCGCACCCCCGAGCAGGCCGAGCTCCTCCGCGCCGTGGGCGCGACCCCGGTCTCGATGGACCTGTTCGATCCGGCCTCGGTCCGTGCCGCGGTGGCGGGGCACGGCGCCGTCATCAACCTGGCGACGCACATGCCGCCCTCGACAGTCCGGATGCTCTTCCGCCGCTCGTGGCGGGAGAACGACCGGATCCGGCGCGAGGGCTCGGCCAACCTCGCTGGCGCTGCCGCGTCCGCGGGCGTCGGGTGCTTCATCCAGGAGTCGTTCGCGCCGATCCACGCGGAGGCCGGGGACCGGTGGATCGACGAGCAGTGGCCCGTGCGTCCATCGGTCTACAACCGCACCGCGCTCGACGCCGAGGCCTCGGTCGAACGCTACGCGCGCGGCGGGGGGACGGGGGTGGTGCTCCGCTTCGCCTGGTTCTACGGCCCGGACCCAGTTCTCCGGACGATGCTGGAGGGCGTCCGGAAGGGCTGGGGACCCCTTCCTGGAGCCCCGAACGCGTACTGGTCCTCCGTCTCGAACGAGGACGCCGCGAGCGCGGTGGTGGCCGCGCTGGGCGCCCCGGGGGGCATCTACGAGGTCTGCGACGACGAGCCCGTGACCCGGAAGGAGTTCAGCGAGGTCTGCGCGCGGGTGCTCGGCGTGCCCGCCCCGCGGCCGTTGCCCCGCTGGCTCACCGTGCTGGGCGGCGGCATCCTCGAGCTGATGTCCCGCTCGCTCCGGCTGAGCAACGCGAAGCTCCGCGCATCGAGCGGCTGGAGCCCGCGCTGGCGGAGCGTGCGGGAGGGGATGCCGGAGGCCGCCGCGCAGCTCGGTCTCGCCCGGGCGCGCGCCCCGGCCCGCGAGCAGGTCAGGGCGCCCGGCTGAGCCGCGCTCCTCAGCCCCGCGCTGGAACGCGACGGGGCCGTTGCTTCGCCGACACCGACTTGATGAGCAGCGCGTGCTTTCCGTCGGGCGGAAGCGGGACCTTCGCCCTGGCCAGCGCCGCCTCGATGAGCGCCTGCACCTCGGGACGGTCGAGGACCTTCGCCGTCTCCAGGCGAATCGAGCGCACCACCTTCCCGCTGCCGCGGAGCAGCTTCGCCGGATCCGGCAGTCCCTTGCCCTGGAGGAAGAAGAGGGTCAGCCCCCGGGCATATCCGGCGACGGAGAAGATGGTCTCCGAGGTCTTGGGGCCCGGGCCGTAGCCAATCACGAAGAAGTTGTAGTTGTCGTAGACCAGCTCGGTCGCGGTCGGGAGCAGCGCCCGCATCCGCTTCCTCGTGGCGCGGATGAGCCGCTGCATCGGCGGGTCGAACTTCGCGATGAATCCCGCGAGCTGCTTCGACGCGGCGACGGCACCAGGCATCCGCTCTCCTCAGACCGTCTGCACCGTGAGGACATTGGTGTTCCCCGGCTCGTTGAGCGGGACCCCGGCGACGATGGCCATCCGCTCGCCGGCAGCGGCCAGCCGATGGCGGCGGACCGCGGCGCGCGCCCGGGCCATCACCGCTTCGGTCGAGCGGACGCGCGGGACGCGCAGCGCCTCCACGCCCCAGACCAGCGCCAGCCGGTGCACGACCTCGTCGTTCGGGGTGAGCGCGAGGATCGGCACCTCCGGGCGGAAGGCGGCCACCAGCCGCGCGGTGTAGCCGCTCTCGGTGTATGCGACGATGACCTTCGCCCCGACGCTCCGCGCGGCCTCCACCGCGGCGGCGGCGATCCCCGGAGACACGTCGGTGACGGCGACGCGACCATGCGTTCCCCGGTGCCCGGGACCCGGGGCGAGCGCCGGGCGGACGCGCACCGGCTGCCCGTGCTCGGCCTCCTCCACGATGCGGGCCATCGTCGCCACCGCGGAGACCGGATCGTGACCCACCGCCGTCTCGGCCGAGAGCATCACCGCATCGGCACCGTCCAGCACCGCGTTTGCCACGTCCGAGACCTCGGCGCGGGTGGGGCGGGGCGACTGGATCATGCTCTCCAGCATCTCGGTGGCCACGATGCAGGTCCTGCCCAGGAGGTTGGCCTGCCGGACCAGCCGCTTCTGGATGCCCGGAACCTGCTCCAGCGGCAGCTCCACGCCGAGGTCGCCCCGCGCGACCATCACCCCGTCGGCGGCGCGGACGATGGCCTCGAGGTTCTCGATGGCCTGGGGCTTCTCCATCTTGGCGATGAGTGGCGTGCCCGGGGTGATGTGCCGCCGGGCGGTCTCCACGTCCTTCGCGGTGCGGACGAAGGACATCGCCACCAGGTCCACCCCGAGCGCACGGCCGAAGGCCGCGTCGCGCCGGTCCTTCGGGGTGAAGGCGGCGATCGACCCGGTCGAGCCCGGCAGGCTCACCCCCTTGCGGTCGGAGATTGCCCCGCCGATCTCCACCTCCGCCTCGACGTCCCGACCTCGGCGCCGGGTCACCCGAAGCCGGACCCGTCCGTCGTCCAGGAGCACCGGGTCTCCCACGCGGCTGGCGCGACCCAGCGTGGGGAGGGACACCGGGATGACCCGTGGGCTTCCCACCACACCGGACGCCGTTGCCAGCAGCACCCGGTCCCCGGCAACCAGCTCGACCCGCCCCTCGGCGAACCGCCCCAGCCGCAGCTTCGGCCCCTGGAGATCCTGGAGGATCGCGACGTTCCGCCCGGCCCGGCGCGCCTCCCGGCGAACTGCCGCCGCCCGGGCGAGGTGTTCCTCGGGGAGGCCGTGCGAGAAATTGATGCGGGCCACGTCCAGCCCCGCACGGATCATGCCGGCCAGCACACCCGGGCGATCGGACGCCGGTCCAAGGGTGCAGACGATCTTCGAGCGACGCGTCACGCCAGGATGCCCATATCGCAGACCGGTTCTTGACACTCTGTCATCGAGCGGAATACGAACAGGCTCCCACGCTGGAGCAGGGCCGAAGCTGCTCCACCTGACTCGTCACCCCACCAGCTGCACGGGGTGGCGGTGCCCCATCGGAGTTCGCCTCGCGAAAGCCCGGCTTCCCTTGGGAGGGGGGGCCGGGCTTTCCAGTCCCCGGGCCCTACAGCTGGACGGGCTTGCTCCTCGGTGCCTTCGCCGCGGGAGGCGGCGCGGCCGGCGCGGTGCCCGCGCTCCCGCTGCCACCCACTCCTGGGGCGAGCTCCTTGGGCTCCTTTCCGATCGCGTCGATCTCCGCGCGGGTGATGCCGCCTTCGGCCATCACCTGTCGCGTCGTGTAGACGGGGACCTTCGCCGCCAGGGCCATGGACACCGCGTCCGACGGCCGGGCCTCGATGACCACCAGGCGGTTCGCCTGCTGGATGTACACGTGGCTCCGGTAAACGTGGTTCTCGAGCCCGTCGATCCGCACCTCGGTGAGCCGTCCTCCGAGGGTAGGGACGATCCGGTCCAGCAGGTCGTGCGCGAGGGGATGCGGAGTGGGCCGGCCCATCAGCCGGAAGGCGATCGCCACCGCCGCCGTCTCGTCCACGAAGATCGGGAGCACCGTCCCGTCGTCCTTGGAGACCAGCACCACGGCGTGCTGCTTCAGTTCCTTGAGGGGAACGACGTCCTTCACCTCCAGCTGCACGAGGGGAGTGGGTCCCGGTTCGGCGGCGAGAAGCAGCGGCAGGACGAGCAGGAGGGAGCGCACCGCGGGACGGTCCTCATCGGCCCGAGGTTTTGCCAGTCAACCGAACGCTGCGAGACAGTCCGGACGTCGGCGACCGCGCATCGCCCTGCTACCCCCGTCCCGCGTCCGGGACGGCCCGCCCCCGGCTAGCGCTCCTTGTCCTTGTCCTCGTCCTCGGCGTCCTCGTCGTCCTCGTCGAGGTCGTCCTCATCATCGTCGTCGTCGTCGTCGTCGTCGTCGACGTCATCATCATCATCATCGTCGTCGTCGTCGTCCTCTTCGGCGTCGAGCTCGGCCAGGTCCTCGCTCTCCAGCGTGGTGGAGAAGCTGAACCGCTTGCTGAGCGCGGCGACCTGCGCCCGCATCTCGGTGAGGGCGGCGACGAAGTCGTCCACCACGTTCGCCGGCGCCCGCGTATTGCAGTGCGGACACTCGAGCTTCTCGCTCCCGTCGATGAGATCCTGGGCGTCGATCTCGAAGGTGCCCTCACACTTCTGGCAGGTGAAGTCGAGCGTCATGGTCCGTGGTCAGCGCTTGTCGAAGGGAACGTAGTCCCGGCGCTTGTGTCCCGTGTAGATCTGCCGGGGCCGGGCGATCTTCTGCTCCGGATCGAGCACCATCTCCTCCCACTGGGCTGCCCACCCCACGGTCCGGGGGATCGCGAAGAGCACCGTGAAGAAGT
>DASXGF010000302.1:0-1634 GCA_036489275.1 Myxococcaceae bacterium
CGTTCAAGGGGCTACCGGTCTTCGTCGAGTTCCGGCACGACAGCTGGGACGCGCCCGAGGTCCTGGCCGAGCTCCGCGAACGGCGGATCGGCTGGATCAACGTGGACCAACCGCACCTCCCGAAGGACTCGCTGCGCCTCCGGCCCTACGCCACGACCTCCACCGGCTACATCCGGATGCACGGGCGCAACTACCAGACCTGGATGCGCTTCTTCGGCCGGGGCTCGAAGAAGACCGCCGAGAACGTCGAGAAGCGCCAGAAGAAGACGCCGGAGGAGCGGCGCGCCGAGGAAGACCAGAAGAACGCCCGCTTCGACTACCTCTACTCGCGCGGCGAGCTCGAGGACGTCGCCCGGACGGCCCGGGAGGTCGCGCACCAGCCGGAGGTCCGCGAGGTCTACCTGGTCAACAACAACCACAACTTCGGAAAGGCCCCCACCAACGCGCTCATGCTCGAGTCGATGCTCACCGGCGAGGACCTTCCTGCGCCGCCAGACCTGTTCGAGCGCTACTCGGAGGCGCTCCAGGGATTCGCCCACCCGGTCCCGGCGGCGTCGCTCAGAGAATCGGAGGACGAGGAGCCGACCCTGCCGCTGTTCGACAAGGAGTCACTGCCCGCGCCGCGGAAGAGGCGCTGAGCCTCGGGACGGTTGCTTCGCCCCGGCGCGCGAGGCTCGCTGGCGGTAGCGCTGATCTACTCGCTCATCGCGACACCTTCTTCACCGTGTCCCAGGTCCGCGTCGTCACTTCCTCGCCGAAGGTCTTCTGGAGGAGCGTCATGAAGACCGGCCCCTTCGGGGTCGGGACGTACGTGGAGAAGACCTCGCGGCCGATGACGGCCAGGATCCTCGCGCCGTCCTGCTCGGGCAGCTTCGGCGGCACCCGCTCCGGCGCCGACCGGAGGAAGGTGACGATGCGCTTGGACACCGCCGGCAGCCGGTACTTCGCGAAGGGGTCCGAGGCGAGCAGCTCCTGGAGCTCGTCGACCGACCGGATGATGGTCAGGAACGTGCGCCCGAGGTGCGCCTGAATCGCCGCCTCGGCCTTGCGCTCCAGGGCCGCGTCCGACGCCTCGCGGGCGCTGAAGACGACGTTTCCGCTGCCGAGTACCGTCCGCACGTCATCGAATCCGGCCTTCTCGAAGGCACGCTTCAGCTCCGGCATCCTGGCCACCATCGGACCGACGCCTCGGAGGAGAGCGGCGTAGCGCTTCATCCGTGGAAGCAGACCTCGATGTTGTGGCCGTCCGGGTCGAGCACGAAGCCGCCGTAGTACTTGTCGTGGTAGTGCGGGCGCGGACCCGGCGTCCCGTTGTCCCGTCCGCCGGCGGCCAGCGCCGCGCGGTGGAAGGCGTCCACCTCGGCCCTGGAGCCGGCGCGGAAGGCGATGTGGACGCGCGGTGTCTCCGGAGTGCCCTGCGCGACCCAGAGGTCCGGCTTCGGTGGGACGCCGTAGCCCAGGACGACCAGGCCGCTGGTGTGCTCGGGCGGGATCTCCCTGAGCACCCGGTAGCCGAGGGGGGCGAGCGCGGCCTCGTAAAAGCGCCGACTCTTCACAGGATCGCTGACCTTCAGCCCGGCATGATCGATCATGGGCCGGCCACTAGCACAGAGCGGAGGTCGGTCCCATGGTCC
>DASXGF010000327.1:0-3782 GCA_036489275.1 Myxococcaceae bacterium
TTCGTCGAGACCACCCGCTATCACCACCCGCATCGCCACGTCATCGTCGTTCGCTGATCGAGCACCGGACACGACCGGTCGCAGCGCGTCCCGCGCCCCGAGCTGGCTGCAGCTACACGTCGAGCTCGCCGATGTCGGCCGCGTTCTCGGTGATCATCTTGAACCGCGCCGCGACGTCCTTGCCCATCAGGTCGGAGATCATCTGGTCGGTGCGCAGCTGATCGCCGTCCTTGACGGTGACCCGCAGCGGCTGGCGGGTCCGCGGATCGAGCGTGGTCATCTTCAGCGTGTCGGGGTTCATCTCGCCGAGGCCCTTGAACCGCGTGATGCTGGGCTTGGCGTTGCCCTTGGCGTGGGCCTTGATCAGCTGGTCCTTGTGCTCGTCGTCGAGCGCCCACAGCGTCTGCTTGCCGATGTCGATCCGGTACAGCGGCGGCTGGGCGATGTGGACGATGCCGTTCTGGATGAGCGGCCGGAGGTGCCGGTAGAAGAACGTCAGGAGCAGCGTGGCGATGTGGTGCCCGTCGCTGTCCGCGTCCATCAGGAGGAACACCCGGCCGTAGCGAAGCTTCTCCAGATTCAGATCCGGCCCGATGCCGCAGCCCAGGGCGCTGACGATGTCCTGGAGCTCCTTGTTGCTCGCCACCTTGTCGATCGAGGCCTGCTCGGCGTTCAGCACCTTCCCGCGCAGCGGGAGGATCGCCTGCGTCCGCCGATCCCGCCCCTGCTTGGCCGAGCCGCCTGCCGAGTCGCCCTCGACGATGAACAGCTCGCTCTCCTCCGGATCGGTGGAGGCGCAGTCGGCGAGCTTGCCGGGGAGGTTCAGCTTGTGGCTGACCGCGCCCTTGCGGCTCACTGCCTGCGAGGCGGCACGGCTCGCCTCCCGCGCCCGGGCGGCCAGGGTGATGCGGGCGACGATCGACTCGGCGACCGACTGGTTGTCGTTCAGCCACTTCTCCAGCGCCGGACGGACCGCGTTGTCGACCAGCCCAGCCATCTCCGGGTTGTTGAGCCGGCCCTTGGTCTGCCCCTGGAACTGCGGCTCGATGACGTAGCTGGAGAGGATGGCCACCATGCCCTCGCGGATGTCCTCCGCGGTGAGAGTGACTCCCTTGGGCGTGAGCTCGTGGGTCTCGATGTAGTTCCGGACCGCCTTCACCAGGCCGGAGCGCAGGCCGGCCTCGTGGGTTCCCCCGTTGTTGGTGGGGATGCCGTTGACGTAGCTGCGGACGTGCTCGTCGGTGGCCTCGGTCCAGGCGACGGCGAGCTCGAGGCGCGGATCCTCGCGCGAGACGTAGAACGGCTCGGCTCCGGCCGGGACCAGCGCCTTGCCGCGCTCGGCGATGACCTTGCCCAGGTACTCGGCGATGCCGCCGTCGTGCCGGTAGTGGACCTCGGTTGCCGGCGACGCGGTCTCGTCGCGGAACAGCACCTCCATGCCCTTGTGGAGGTAGCTCTTGGCCTCCAGCCGGTCCCGGATGAGCTCGGGATCGAAGCGGACCTTCTCGCCGAAGATGTCCACGTCCGGGGTGAAGGTGATGGCCGTTCCGGTGCCGCGCCCCGGGCCGGTGGAGTGCAGCTTCGAGGTGGGCTTTCCGCGAGAGAAGGTCTGGACCCACTTCTTCGACTCGCGCCGCACCTCGGCGGTGAGCTTGCTGCTGAGCGCGTTGACCACCGAGCTGCCGACGCCGTGCAGACCGCCCGAGTGCAGGTAGTTACCCTGGTCGAACTTTCCGCCCGAGTGGAGCGTGGTCAGGATGATCTCCAGCGCCGGCTTCCGGTAGCGCGGGTGGACGTCGACGGGGATGCCCCGGCCGTCGTCGGTCACCGTGACCGTCTTCCCGTCCTTGTGGAGCGTCACCTCGACGCGGTCGGCGTAGCCGTTGATGACCTCGTCGACGCTGTTGTCGACGATCTCCCAGAGCAGGTGGTGGTACCCGGTGAGGTCGGTGCCGCCGATGTACATCGCCGGCCGCTTGCGGACCGGCTCCAGGCCCTCGAGGACCTGGATGTCGCTGGCGCTGTAGCTCCCGCCGCGGGCAGTGGCCTTCTTCGCGGTGGCCATGGTCAGCGCTCCTCCTTCTTTCCTTCCGGCAGCGGTGTCCACTGCAGCGGAATGGGCAGGAGCTTCACGGTCTCCTTCCGGGCCATCTCACGTCCCCGGCCTCCGCGCGCGCTGACCTCGTACTTCGCCGGAGTGAGCACCAGCTTGCGGCCCTTCGAGGTCTCGAGCTCGATGGAGGCGTCCTTGCCCGCGGTGCAGAGGAAGGCCAGGACCCGATCGTCCTTCTCGACCTTGATCACCGTGACCCCGCGGCCCGGACCGGCGAGCTCGTTCACCTCGCTGGCCTTGGTCACCAGCGCCCGGGCGTGCTCGGTCACCACCGCGAGCAGATCCCGCGGGCCCACCGGAACGACGCCCACCAGCTCGTCGCCGTCGCCGGGTCGGGCGTAGCGGCGACCGGAGCGGGTGGAGGCCTCGGTGTGCGGCGCGAGGGGGAAGCGCAGCCCGTACCCGCGCCGGCTCACCCCGATCATCAGCTCGGGTCGCGGCATCCGCGGGTCGAGCGAGAGCGCGCCGACCACCCGCTCGCCGTCGTCGAACTTGAAGAGCTTCTGGACCGGGTCGCCGTACCCGGTCGACGCGGGCACGTCGTTGAAGCGGGTGACGTAGGCCGAGCCGAAGTTGGAGAAGAAGACGAGGTTGCTCTTTAGCGAGCCGGCGACGACCGCCATCACCTCGTCGCCCTCGCGAAGGCGGGTGGTGCTCGGGTCCTTGATCTCCCGGACGCGCTTCACCCAGCCGTCGCGGCTGAGGACCACGTGGGCGTCCTCGTCGGCGATGAACGCCTCCTCCGAGTACTCCACGTCGTCTCCGCCCCCGCCGATCCTGGTCCGGCGCGCGTCGGCGTACTTCTCCTTCACCTGGGCGAGCTCGTCGGTCACCACCGCCCAGCGCTTGCGGGCGTCCTTGAGGACCCCGGCCAGCCGCGCCGCCTCGGCCCGCTTCTCCTTGGCCTCCTTCTGGATGACCAGGATCTCCAGCCGGGCCAGCTTGTAGAGCTTGAGCTCGAGGATCGCCTCGACCTGCTCGGCGTCCAGCTCGAAGCGCTTCATCAGCTTGGCCGCGGCGTCCTGCTTGCCGTCGGACTTGCGGATGATGCGGATCATCTCGTCGAGCGCGTCGTAGACCTTCTCGAAGCCCTCGAGGACGTGGAGCCGCTTCTTGACCTGGGCGAGCTCGAACTCGTGCCGCTTGGTGACGACCTCGAAGCGGAAGTCCAGGAAGTGCTGGAGCATCGCCTTGAGGTCGAGCCGCTGCGGCGTCCCCACCTCCGGGTCCTCGCCGGGGACGAGGGCGGTCATGTTGACGTTGAAGTTCGTCTGCAGCGGCGTGTGCTTGTACAGGTACGCCATGGTCATCTCGGCGCCCGCGTCCCGCTTGATCTCCAGCACGATGCGTACGTCGGCCGTGCTCTCGTCGCGCACGTCGGTGAGCGATGGCAGCTTCCTCTCCCGGACCAGCTCGCCGATCTTCGCGACCAGGTTGGCCTTGTTCACCATGTAGGGAATGGAGGTGATGACGATCTGCTGCCCGCCGCGGGGGAGCTGCTCGAGCTTCCACTCGCCCCGGACGCGGACCGACCCCTGACCGGTCTCGTAGATCTCCCGGAGCTCCTTCTTGCTGTTCAGGACCTGGGCGCCGGTGGGGAAGTCCGGACCCTTGATGAACTTGAGGAGGTCCTTGGTCTCGAGCTTCGCGTCCTTCACCAGCGCGGTGA
>DASXGF010000331.1:0-12886 GCA_036489275.1 Myxococcaceae bacterium
CCCGCCGGACGCAGCACTCTGCCGGCGGAGACGAAGGTGAAGAAGAGCGAGACGGCGAGGACGATGAGCAGCGCCGAGCGGGCCTGCCGGTCGGGCTGCATGGCGCGGTTGTTGGCCTCGGCCAGCCGGGCGATGAGCTTCTCGGTGGGCGTGTTCCGCGGCAGGGCCTCGATGCCCCGGCTCGCTCGGTCGCTCAGCGCGAAGGCCTCGCTCACCGAGGCGGCGCCGGAGATGCCGGACACCAGCATGCAGACGATGGCCACGGCCCGCGCCTGCGAGCCGACCGCGGACCGCGGCGCAGTCAACGGGGGAACGCCTCGACGAACTTCAGGCGGAGGTCGGTGAGGAGCGAGTCGAAGAACCGCTCCTCCTCCGGGGTCAGGTTGCCCCGGGTCTTTTCGCGGAGCAGGGCCAGGAGGTCGAGCACCTCCCGGGCGAGCGCCGCGTCCGGCGTCACCGCGCCGGACTCGGGGTGCGCCTGGATGCCCATGTGGATGAGGGCCGAAGAGGCGAACCCCAGGAGCACGGTCGTGAAGTCGATGCTCTTCCCGGCCCGCTCGAGCACGAAGGTCTCGCCCTGCGCGCGCTCGTCGGCCGGGGCCACGACGTCACTCCTCGTCGTCCTGGTCGTCCAGGAACTCGTCGGCGTCGGCCATCACGGTCTCCACCTGGGCGGCCTTCTCGGTGACGTCGGGAAGGGATTTGAGGTATCGGTCCCAGGCCTTCTCGTCGACTTCTCCCTGGGCCAGGTACCGGGCAGCGGTGCGCTTGTCGATGCTCTTCGGGTCGAGTGGCTCGGCCATGGCGGGGGAATTTGACGGGCGACCCTCCAGTCGTCAACAACCCTCTCCGGGGAGGAGTGATCTGCGTGCGCGTGCCGGGCTTGCCGAGGGGGCTGTACGCCGTGGTGGACGATGGAGCGCGCCCCGATCTCCCGCTCGCCGAGCAGGCCCGGGTGCTCTCACGGTCCGGGGTGAGGGTGGCGCAGGTGCGGTGCAAGCGTGGGCCGGGGCGAGCGGCCTGGAACGCGGTCCGCGAGGCGGTCGCGGTGCTCCGGTCGGCGGGCGTCGTCACCCTGGTCAACGACCGGGTGGACTGGGCACTGCTCTCGGAGGCGGACGGCGTCCACCTGGGAGACGAGGACCTGCCCCCGGTGGAGGCGCGGCGGCTGCTGGGGCCCGGGCGGCTGGTGGGGGTGACGGTCCGGAGCGCGGCGGGAGCTCGGGAGGCGGCGGGGGCAGGAGCGAGCTACGTCGGCCTCGGGCCGGTCTTCGCGACGCGGACGAAGGAGGTTCCGGCACCGGTGCTCGGGCTCGAGCAGCTCCGGGAAGAGGTGCGGGCGAGCCCGCTCCCGGTGGTGGCCATCGGGGGCATCGGCCTCGCGACGGTGACCGCGGTGGCCCGGACGGGGGTCCACGGGGTGGCGGTGGTGTCGGACCTCTGGGCAGGAGGTGACCCCGGCGCCCGCGTCGAGGCGCTGCAACGCGCCTTCCTTCTGGGAGAGACTGGAGCCGCGTGAAGCCCCACGGACACGTCCTGCGCCGGCCCACCATCGGCCTGACCCCGGACGTCGAGGACGCGACCGGCGGTGAGGCGCCTCCGCGGTACGTGATCAAGTCGCCCTACGCCGAGGCGGTATTCCGCGCGGGGGGTCTCCCCATGGTGCTTCCGCTGGCGAGCGATCCAGGGATGATCGACGCCTTCCTCGACCGCATCTCCGGGTTGGTGGTGACCGGAGGCGCCTTCGACGTGCCTCCCGAGGCGTACGGCGAACCGGCGCGGGAGGGCCTGGGCGCGCTCAAGCCGGCTCGGACCCGCTTCGAGACCGCGCTGCTGCAGGCGGCGCTCAAGCGGAGCATGCCGGTGCTCGGCGTGTGCGGCGGAATGCAGCTCCTGAACGTGGTGCTGGGCGGGACGCTGTACCAGGACATCCAGCGCGAGCTGCCCGAGGCGCGCAACCACGAGCAGGCACACGACCGGGGTCACCCGTCGCATCCGGTCGAGGTGCGCGACGGAACGGTGCTGGCGGAGCTGGTGGGTCGCGGACAGCTGATGGTGAACTCCACCCATCACCAGGCGGTCTCGCGGCTCGGCGAGGGACTGGTGACGAGCGCGGTGGCGCCGGACGGCGTGGTCGAGGCGATCGAGTCGAGCAACGGCACCTTCGCGGTGGGGGTGCAGTGGCATCCCGAGCTGCTGCTCCAGTCGATGCCGCTGCAGCTGGGTGTCTACCGCGGGCTGGTCACGCGTGCGCGCGACACCCGGCGCTGAGCATGGACGCGCGGCGCCGCTGCGCCGCTCCGCGGGCGTCCCCCTGGTGCGGGGGGCTGAGCATGGACGCGCGGCGCCGTTGCGCCGCTCCACGCCCCGGCGCCGCTCCACGCCCCGTCGTCGCTCGAAGCGCGTCCCGCGAGTCCTCCTCGTGGGCGGTCTCGAGCCGGCCGGGCGCGCCGGGCTCCTGGCGGACGCGGAGGCAGTGCGGGCGCGCGGCGGTGTGCCGCTGGTCGTCGCGGCAGCCGTGACCGCGCAGGGACGGACCACCTTCGCCTGGAGGGCGGTGGCGCCGGCGCTGCTCGCCGCGCAGATCCACGCGCTCCGGGAGCTCGGTCCCATCGATGCGGTGAAGCTGGGGATGATGCCCGGGTCCGGTCAGCTCAGGGCGGTGCAGCGAGCACTCGAGGGCACTCGCGTTCCCTGGGTCGTGGACCCGGTGATCCGGGCCTCGAGCGGTGGACGGCTCTCCGGTCTCGGTCAAGGCAACTACCTCGCACTCGCCGGAAGGGACGTGTGGCTCACGCCGAACGCAGTCGAGGCGGCATGGCTGCTCGGCTTGCCGCGGCTGGCCAGGGTCACGGAGACCCGGCGCGCGGCCGAGCTGCTCGAGGCGCACGGGTTCGCCGGGGTGGTGGTGAAAGGCGGCCATCTCGCGGGCCAGACCGTCGTGGACGTGCTGGTCCGGCAGGGGCGAGCGCGGGACTTCCGATCGACCCGACTGCGGCGACGACCCGAGCATCGGGGGACAGGATGCAGGTTCGCCTCGGCGCTCGCGACGGAGCTCGGGCGGGGCACCCCCGTCGAGCGCGCGATCGTCAGGGCGCGCGCGGTCGTCCGTCGCTCACTCCGGCGGCCTTGACGATTGGCGCGGCGCACCGCCCTCAATGGCTCGGCTGAGCCGCGCGCCCTCGCAGGAACAGAGCTTCGAGCCTGTCCTCGCCGAGAACCCGTCCCAGCTCACGGAAGGCGAAGAGGGGGACGAGCGCGACGATCTGCAGCGGGATCCGGGCGAGCAGCTCATATCCATCCGAACCCTTGAAGCTGAACTCCTCCGAGAGGGGCCGATGGTGGATCCAGGCGCCGACCAGCCGTTCGAGGACGGCGAAGGCCACGATCAGCATTCCGAAGGCCAGTGTCTTCCAGAGGGTCGAGACGATGAGAGGACGCCCCTCGAAGCGCTCACCGACGTGGAGGAGTTCTCCGATCAAGATCACCTTTCCCAGGACGATGGCCTTGATGAGCGCCCACCCGTAGTCGACGTAGTCGATCTCGTACGAGGCGAGGAGCAGCCGTCGATAGGCGGTGAAGGCCCCGAAGAAGAAGAAGAGAAAGATCACCACGACGAGGTACCGCTTCATCTCGTGGATGAAACGGTCCCGGATTCCAGGCTTCGGTTCCGCGGTCCCGGCAGGCATGGCGCCAGGCTACGCCGGGCCAAGGATGGCCGCTCAGGCCGACCGCGAGCCTCGCCTTCACCGGCAGTCTTGCGGGGGATCCGAGGGGGCCGCCTTGCCGTCTCCGCTCAGGGCCGGCCGTGCACGGGCCGACCGCCCGATGGCATCACCCGGAGGCCGTCGCAGGAGCCGCCGGCCCGAGGGAGTGCGGCCGCGGGGGCGTTGATGCGACCTGCTTGCGCGTGGGTCGAACCGGCGAAGCTTGCCCGTGACGGGGTGGGGCAGAACGGGCAATCCTGAATCAGGCCTCGGCCGTTGGACTGCACTCCCCGGCCGGGCTCAAAGGAGCGAGACATGGGGAAGATGAACGTTCCGCGGATCATCCTCGGCGGCGTCGTCGCCGGAATCCTCTGCTTCATCGGCGACGGCATCATCCATGGCGTCCTTCTCCGGGATCGCTGGGCACAGGTGATGGCGAACCTCGGTCGCCCGGTCATGCAGGAGCAGCCGATCCACATGGTCTACTACGCGGCCTACGACCTGGCGAAAGCGCTGGTGGGAGTGTGGCTGTACGCGGCAATCCGGCCCCGGTTTGGCCCGGGCGGCAGGACCGCGGTGATCGCCGCGGTCGTGACCTGGGCCCTGGTCATCCCGATCGCCCTGCTGGGGTTGATTCCCTCGGCCTTCTTCGGGCGCCGGTTCGCCTTGCTCTGGTCGATCGACGGCCTGGTGGTGATGGTGATCGCCATCGTGATCGGGGCCTGGCTCTACCGCGAGGCCGACGCGGCTCCCCCCGCGAAGACCTGAGGCTCCCGAGCGCGGACGAGCTGCTCCGGGCGCGTCTCGCGCGCGGGTGGACGCCGACGCCGACGAGCACGGTGGACGGAGACGTCGTTCCCGGGCACGCGGCGTGCCTGGTCATCCGCAGCGCCTGAGTCAGCGCGCATCGCCGGAAGTGCTGCGTGCGTCGCGTGCAGCGGACGCCGCGATGCTACGCTTCGCAGCCAAGGTCGGTCGCGCGTGGCAGGTCCCGTCTACAGCTTCGGTCCATTCCGCCTCGAGGTTCACGAGCGTCGTTTGCTCCGGGACGGCAGCGTTGTTCCGATTCCGGGCAAGGCGTTCGACACGCTCGTCCTCCTCGTCGAGGGCGCCGGAAGCCTCCAGCGGCAGCAGGAGCTGATCGACCGACTCTGGCCGGACACGTTCGTCGAGCCGAACAACCTCCAGCACAACGTCTCTCTCCTCCGCCGCGTGCTGGAAGGGGCGGACGGCGTCGAGCTGCAGACCATCCGCGGTCAGGGCTACCGGTTCGTCGCCGACGTGTCCCGTGCAGGAGAGTCATCCCCGGTGAGGCGACCGGATGGCGCTGCCCAGCAGACCTACGTCTGCAAAGCCGACGACGGCACCCGACTCGCGTACGCGCGCCTCGGTGCCGGTCCTCCGCTCGTCAAGGCAGCCAACTGGCTGAGTCACCTCGAGCTGGACTGGCGCTTCGAGGTCTGGAGGCACTGGCTCGACCTCTTCAGCCGGCGGCACACCCTCGTGCGCTACGACGCGCGGGGCAACGGACTCTCCGACTGGGCCCCTCCCCAGCTCAGCTTCGAGCGATTCGTCTCGGACCTGGCCTCCGTGTTCGACGCGGCAGCAGTGGAGCGGGCGCCGTTGATCGGCCTCTCGCAGGGGGCGTCCGTCTCCGTCGCGTATGCCGTGCGGAACCCGGAGCGCGTGTCTGCGCTGATCCTCATCGGCGGCTGCGCGCGAGGCTGGCGGGCCAAGAACAAGGCGAAGCTGACGCGCGCCTTCGAGGCGATGATGGTGCTCATGCGCCAGGGCTGGGGCGGTCGCAACGCTGCGTTCCGGCAGATCTTCACCACCACCTTCTTCCCGGACGCGAGCCAGGCGCTGGCCGAGGAGTTCAACGAGCTCCAGCGTCTCACCACTACGCCGGACAACGCCGCGGATCTCCTCTCCGCGCTCGGCGACATCGACATCCGCGACCAGCTGGCGCGGGTGAAGGTGCCCACGCTGGTGCTGCATAGCCGGGACGACGCGGTGGTGCCGATGAAGGATGGGCTCGAGCTGGCCAGCGGCATCGCCGGGGCACGCTTCGTCCCGCTGGAGAGCCGCAACCACGTCGTGCTCCCGACCGAGCCGGCGTGGGCGCGATTCTCCTCGGAGATCGAGGCCTTCCTCGCTCAGGAATCCCTCAGCTAGCGCTCAGGTTCCCCAAAAGCTTCGGTCGGGCCTCGGTCCGTAGTGTGGGGGCATGCAGACCGAAGCATCGAGTCCGACTCCGCGCTCGCCGTTCGTCACGGGGATCGTCCACTGGCTGTCGTTGCACGCCTACGGGCTCGTGATGCGCTCCCTGTTCCGCCCGGGCACGCCGCCGCAGACCATGCGCCGGCGCTTCGAGCGCTTCGGCGGGACCTCGCGGGCCGCCGTGCTCGCGCGACACCCCTCGGTGGTCTTCGGAGACCACCGGGTGGGGGAGCTGGCGATCGAGAGCATCCGGGCGACGCCCCGTCCCGCGAGGGTGATGCTCTACCTCCACGGTGGCGCGTTCGTGATGGGGTCTCCGAGCACGTACCGCAGCCGCGCCGTCCGGCTGAGCTACCGCTGTGACGCGGAGGTGCTGGTTCCCGACTACCGGCTCGCGCCCGAGCATCCGTTCCCCGCGGCGCTCGAGGATGCGCTCGCCGCCTGGAAGGCCCTCGGGTCGATTGCCGCGGGACGGCCGGCGCTGGTGGGCGGTGACTCCGCGGGAGGCGGTCTCGCGCTGAGCCTGATGGTCCAGCTCCGCGATCTCGGGGAGGCCTCGCCGCGCGGCGCCGTTCTCCTCTCGCCGTCGGCGAACCTGTCCGGCGGCGCAGCCTCCGGAAGGCACCGTGACCTGTGGCTCAGCCCGGATCACCTGCGCCGGTGGAGGCGCCACTACCTCGGAACCGCGGACTCGCGCGACCCACGCGTCTCGCCTGCTCTCTCCGACCTCTCCGGCCTCCCTCCCATGCTGGTGCTGGTGGGCGAGGACGAGCTGCTCGCCGCGGAGACCCACCGCTGGGTGGCCCGCGCGCGAGATTCCGGAACCGACGCGCGCCTGCTGGTGGGAGCGCGGATGCAGCACGACTGGCCCCTCACGCTTCCGTGGCTCGCCGAGAGCCGGCGCGCCTGGGCGGAGATCGCCGCCTTCGTCGCGGAACGGGCCGACCTCGTCCCTCGCGCCTCGGGCCAGGCGCGGGACCTCACCGAGCAGCGGGCGCGCACACGCGCGCCACAAGGAGCCGTGTCATGAAGCGGGTGGCGTACGTGCTGTATGGGGTCGCGTGTTACGGAGTCTTCCTGGCGACGTTCCTCTACGCGATCGCCTTCGTGGAGGGACTTCCCGTCCAGCGCACGGTGGACTCCGGTGGGCCACCCTCCGCACCGGAGATCGCTCTGCTCATCGACGTTCTGCTGCTGACGCTCTTCGCGGTGCAGCACAGCGGGATGGCGCGTCGCGGATTCAAGGAGGTCTGGACGCGGGTCGTCCCCAGGCCCATCGAGCGAAGCACCTACGTGCTGGCCTCGAGCGCCTGCCTCGTCGTGCTCTTCGTGCTCTGGCGACCGAATCCGGCGGTCGTGTGGAACGTCCAGGCACCGTGGGCCCGGGTCACGATCCTCGCCCTCTCGGCGTCCGGCTGGCTCTTCGCGCTGTTCTCGACCCTTCTGCTGAACCACTTCGAGCTGTTCGGGCTCCGGCAAGTCTTTCTCGCGGCGCGGAGGAGGGAGCTCCCCGCTCAGCGGTTCCGGTCCCCGTGGTTCTACAAGTGGGTCCGCCACCCGCTCTACCTCGGGTTCATCATTGCGTTCTGGGCCGCTCCGACGATGACCGTGGGGCACCTCGTCTTCGCGGTCGGCATGCTCGGCTACATCCTCGCGGCCATCCAGCTCGAGGAGCGCGACCTCGTGCGAGAGTACGGCGCGCAGTACCGCGCCTACCGGGAACAGGTCCCTGCTCTGGTGCCGATCCCGCGCCGTGTCCCCACGGCCTCGGACCTCACGGTGCGGGCCAAATGAGCGCCGCGCCAAGGAGAACCAGGGCGCTGTTCCAGGCGCTCAGGGAGATCGTCCGTCGGCACCTCTTCTCGCCGGAGGACGAGATCGGCCGGGCGATCGATCGCGCCTTCGCCGAGCTCGCGCGCGAGGCGAGAAGGTAGGTCCGGGAGCTGGTCCTCAGCCGCCGCGGGCCCGGCTCTCGAACCGGGTGAACTCCGACAGGAAGACCAGATCGATGGTCCCCGTCGGGCCGTTACGCTGCTTGGCGACGATGAGCTCGACCGGCACCGCGCTGCCGCCGCGCCCGTAGCCCGGCGCGCCGCCGCCGTCCTCGTCGTCGCCGTCGTCGTCGCGGTGGATGAACATCACCACGTCGGCGTCCTGCTCGATCGCGCCCGACTCGCGGAGGTCGGAGAGCATCGGTCGGCCCCCCTTCCGCTCCTCCACCTTCCGGTTCAGCTGGCTGAGGGCGAGGATCGGCACCTCCAGCTCCTTGGCCAGCGCCTTCAGCGAGCGGCTGATCTCGCTCACCTCCAGCTGCCGGCTCTCCACCTTCCCCTTCTGGTGCATGAGCTGGAGGTAGTCCACCACCAGGAGCCCGAGGCTCTGGTTCTTCTGCTTCAGCCGCCGCGCCTTCGCCCGGAGGTCGAAGGGGGAGAGGGCGCCGGTGTCGTCGATGAAGAGCGGGGCGTTGAACAGGCTGCCCGCGACCTCCTGGAACTTCTCATCGTCGTGCGGGGTGAGCCGTCCGCCGCGGAGCTTCTTCATGTCCACCCGGGCGGCGCTGGCCAGCAGGCGCATCAGCAGCTGATCGGCCGGCATCTCCAGCGAGAAGATGCCCACCGGCCGCTCTTCCTTGAGCGCGACGTGCATCGCCACGTTCATCGCCAAGGAGGTCTTCCCCACCCCGGGACGCGCGGCGAGGATCAGCAGCTCGCCCGGATGCAGGCCGGTGAGCTGCAGGTCGAGGTCGACGAAGCCGGTGGAGAGCCCGGTGACGCCGCTCGAGGACATCTTCATCCGGTCGAGCAGATCGAGCGTGCGCTCCATCAGCTCCCGGACCGGCCGGAGCTCGCCCTCGCGCTTGCGCTCCGCCAGCTGGAAGACCCGGCGCTCGGCCTCGTCGAGGATGGCCTCCAGCTCGCCGGTGTCCTGGCTCGCCAGCTCGAGGATCTCCCGACCCACGTTCGCCAGGCGCCGCCGGACCGACTGGTCCTTGACGATCCGGGCGTACTCCACGGCGCTCGAGGCCAGCGGGACCACCTGGTCGAGCGTCATCAGATAGGCCGGACCACCCACCCCGGCGAGCTGGCCGCGGGTCTTCAGCTCCTCGGAGAGGGTGAGGTGGTCGACCGGGCGCTGCCTCCCGTCGAGCGCCAGCATCGCGGCGAAGATCTGCGCGTGCGCCGGGCTGGAGAAGTCGTCGGCGAGGACCACCTCGGCCACCGAGGCGACCACGGTGTTGTCCCCCAGGACCGCGCCGAGCACGGCGCGCTCGGCGGCGAGGTCCTGGGTCTGCTGACGGATCGGCTGGACGACGGCCATCGTTCACCACTCCCGGCCGGGAGCGGCGCAGGATCCCTCCACTCCCTGACAGACAGCAACGCCAAACCGGTCCGAGATCGATGCCCCGGAACGGAGTCGAGCGAGGGAGTCGACCTCAGCTTTCCGGAACGACCTCGACCTTGATCTTCGCCGTCACGTCGCGGTGGAGGCGGATCTCCACCTCGTGCGCGCCGACCGTCTTGATGGGCTCGGGGAGGTGGATGTGGCGGCGGTCGACCTTCTGGCCCTTGGCCGCCAGCGCCTCGGCGATGTCCAGCGCGGTCACCGAGCCGAAGAGCTTGTCCTGCTCGCCGACCTTCCGGCCCACGGTGATGGAGACCGCGTTGATCCGCTTGGCCTGCTCCTCGGCGTTGCCCCGCAGCTTCGCCTGCCGCGCGGAGATGACCGAGCGGTCGTGCTCCAGCTGCTTGACGTTGGCCTCGTTGGCCAGCACCGCCAGCTTGCGGGGCAGGAGGTAGTTGCGGCCGAAGCCAGGCTTCACGTTGACCAGCTCGCCCGAGCGGCCGACGTTGGGAACGTCCTCACGGAGGATGACCTTCATCGACATGGCATCCTCCGCTCAGCCCACCAGTGCGTTGTAGGGAATGAGAGCCAGGCCCCGGGCGCGCTTGATGGCCACCGCCACCTGCCGCTGATGCTTGGCGCAGTTCCCGGAGATCCGCCGCGGGATGATCTTCCCCCGCTCGGTGACGAAGTACTTCAGCATCGCCTGGTCCTTGAAGTCGGGGTGGCTGCCCTTCTCCGCGCAGAAGCGGCACACCTTCTTGCGGCCGAAGCCGCCGCGTCCGCCGCGCTTCTCGTCGTCGCCACCCGCGCCGCCGCCGCCGAATCCACCGCCACCGCCGCCGCCGCCGAATCCACCGCCACCGCCACCGCCACCGCCGCCGAAGCGACCGCCGCCGCCTCGGGGTCCGTTTCCGTTGCCGAAATGTCCGGTCATGTCGTGTTCTCGCCAGGAAGGCCGCTCAGGCCTCCTCGGGCGCCTCCTCGTCCAGGCCCTCGGGCTCGATCCCCTCGCGTGCGTGCCCCACGCGCTCCGGGGCCGGGCCGCGGGCCTCGTCCAAGTCGCCCGCCAGCTTCACATCCTCCTGCACCGGCCGGGACTCTGGGTCGACGTCATCCGCCACCTTGACGCTCAGCCAGCGGGTGACCTCGTCGAGGTTCCGCAGGTTGCGCTCCACCTCCGCCACCAGCGAGTGACCGCCGAGGTAAGCGGCGTGGACGTAGATGGCCCGGGGCTGCTTGGCCACCGGGAACATCGTCTTCTTCTTCCCCCAGACGGTGAAGCGGATCAGCTTTCCGCCCTCGCGGTTCACGATTCCGCGAACGCGGTCCTTGAGCTTGTCCACGCCCTCGTCGGTGAGGTCGGGCTTGACCAGGAAGATGGTTTCGTATTCGCGCAGGTGATGCGCGGTGCTCTGCTCTGTCATGTGTTCCTTCCCCTCGGGTATGGGCCCCGGGTCGAACGCCCGGAGCGGGGATGCGGTCAGCGGCCGGTTGCCGGCACGCCCACCGGGGACGGGAACACCGCGCGCCCGTCGCCCTCGCGCTGCTTCAAAGAACGAGCCGGCGTGACTATCGGGCAGACCCCCCCGCCGTCAAGTCAGGGGCCTGGATCGAGCTCGAGGGGCCCCCCCTGGACCACCGGCTCGGTGAAGCTGATCCGGCAGCCCTCCTCGAGACCGATGTCGTAGGGCACCGTCCGCCTAGGGAGGGCGAGGACCACCACGGTCCCGATGCCTTCCACCTCGACACATCGGCCGGATGGGGCGCCGCGCAGGTAGGTGTCGCGCCGGGTCGCGAGCCAGAGCGGCACGACGAGGGCGTCCGGGACGGGGCCTCCGTCGAATCGCTCGAAGACGAGGTCGGCGTCGCGCTCGTGCACCGAAATGAAGCGAGGATCCGAGGTGACCGGCACGCTGAACGGGAGCGGTGTATCGCCCGAGACCCGGTCGAACCAGACAGTCCCCTCGATCCGGTCCCCCGAGCGGGTGGCCTCGAGGCCGCCCCAGTAAGGTAACCAGCCGACCCAGGTCCCGTCGGACGTGAGCTTCATCGCCGCGCTGACTCCGGTGACCGACTGGCTATCGAAGTGCAGCTCGCCCACTGTTCCCGCGAGCGTGGGGGAGGGCGGGTGGTGCGCGCACGAGGGCCACTGCCACGGTGAGCGAGGACCGCATGCCGGACCTCCCGGTGCGAGACGCCGCCCTGACGGGCGAAAGGGACCGGGTATTCACGGCGTTTTCGCGAAAGCACCGTCCGGTCTCTCGGACGGTTGCGATGGCATCCGTTCGATCTTCTCGCCGAAATGAAATGCACAGCCCTGCTGGACGTCGACCTCGTACGACACGGGAACGTCCCGCCGAGGCAGGACGATGACCGCGACCGTCCCGAGGCCCTCCACCGGGAGACACCACCCGCCGGGTGAGGAGGGCACGGAAGGGGCGGTTTTGGTCCACGCTGTCTGCCGGTTGCTCGGGGCGAGCTCGAAGGCGAGCCAGAGCGGTACCACGACCTCTCGTGGGAGCGGGCCACCGTCGGCGCGCTGGAAGAGGACGTCCACGTAGGCCTGGTGGATGGCGGCGGCCCCGGACGAGAGGGTCAGACCGAACCGCCTCCCCGTCACCTGAAGCTCGTGCTCGCCGACGAGGACCTCTCCGGGACACATGCCGCCGGCAGGGCCGCAGGCCCAGACCCCCCGCCAGTTCCCGTCCGCCCCGCGAGCCATGGAGACCAAGGGACCGGTGACCGATGAACGGTCGAAGCGGACGTTCCCGATGGACCCGGCCAGGGTCGGCTCGCTGGGGTGGACCGGGGGACCTCCTCCGTGCGCGCACCCGAGGGCTCCCATGACGGCGACCACGACGAGGATTCGGACCATGGCGGACCCCCCGGACGGCGAGGAATCTACCGCCGATTGTGGCGATTCATCGCGGTCGCAATCCCGAGTGTCAGCCAGGCGCGGGCCATCTCCACGGCCCGCTCCAGCAGGGGAGGCAGGGCCTCCTTCTCCTCGGAGGCGAAGTCGTGCAGCACGTGGCCCACCACGCGCTCCTTGGCATTCGGCCCCTGGGGCGTGCCGATGCCGAAGCGCAGGCGGGCGAAGTCGGGGGTCCCGAGCTGCTCGACGATGGACTCGAGCCCGTTGTGTCCCCCGGTGCCGCCGCCCTTCTTCAGCTGGAGCCGACCCAAGGACAGGTCCAGCTCGTCGTGGACGACCAGCAAGTCCTCCGGGGCGACCTTGAAGAAGCGCGCCGCGGCCGAGACCGACTCGCCCGAGACGTTCATGAACGTCTCCGGCTCGAGCAGGAGCACGCGGGTGCGTCCCAGGTCACCCTGGCCGAAGCGGCCCTCGAACTTCGACTGGCCGAGCGGGATGCCCACCGCACCGGCCAGGCGGTTCACCACCATGAAGCCGACGTTGTGCCGGTGCCCCGCGTACTCGCGGCCCGGATTCCCGAGCCCGACGACGAGCCTGGCCCCGTGCACGGATGGCTACTTCTTCTTCTCGTCCTTCTTCGACGGGGCGCCCTTGCCCTCGGCCGCCGCCGGAGCGGCTGCGCCGCCCTTGCCGTCGGCCGCCTTGGCATCGCCCGCCGCCGGGGCCGCACCTGGCGCGC
>DASXGF010000337.1:0-3985 GCA_036489275.1 Myxococcaceae bacterium
CTGGAGGAGGTCCTCGCTGTTGCGGGTGATGCGGAACGCCCACTCGGGCATCTGGCGGTCCACCACCGGCGAGTCACACCGCTCGCACCGCCCCTCCTTCACCTGCTCGTTGGCGATGACGGTGAGGCAGCCGGTGCACCAGTTCACCTTGCTGAACCGGCGGTACACCATGTCCCGCTCCAGGAGACGGAGGAAGAACCATTGGTTCCACCGGTAGTACTCCGGGTCGGAGGTGTTGACCTCGCGGGTCCAGTCGTAGGCGAAGCCGAGCGACATCATCGCCGCCCGGAAGCGCTCGATGTTCTCCCGGGTGCGCACCGCGGGGTGCACCCCGTCCTTGATCGCGGCGTTCTCCGCGGGGAGACCGAAGGCGTCCCAGCCCATCGGGTGCAGCACGTCGAAGCCGCGCATCCGGTAGTACCGCGCGTACACGTCGCCGATCAGGTAGTTCCGGACGTGCCCCATGTGCATCGACCCGCTGGGGTACGGCAGCATCTCCAGCACGTACTTCTTCGGTGCGTCCGGGCGGGCGTCGGCGTGGAACAGGCCGGCCTTCTCCCAGCGTTCCTGCCAGGTGGGCTCCAGGGTTTTCGGGTCGTACCGCTCGCTGAGCTTCATGGGGTCGTCGGACGGTCCTACCCGGCGGGGCCCCCGCGGCGCAACGTTTCGACCGCGCCGGTGCTAGAGAGGCCCTCCCATGGCACTCCCCGTCGTCACCATCCGGGACATCGCCGCGCACGAGAACCAGGAGGTGGAGCTCCGCGGCTGGCTCTACGGCAAGCGCAGCAGCGGGAAGCTCCACTTCCTCCAGGTCCGGGACGGGACCGGCGTCATCCAGGCGGTGATCTTCAAGAACGACGTGACGCCCGAGCAATTCACGAAGGCGGATCACCTGGGCCAGGAGACGGCGATCATCGTCCGCGGCCTGGTCCGCAAGGACGCCCGGAGCCCCATCGGCTACGAGCTCTCGGTGAAGGACCTGGACGTCGTCTCAGAGGCCCACGACTACCCCATCACCCCCAAGGAGCACGGGGTGGCCTACCTCATGGAGCACCGTCACCTCTGGCTCCGGTCGGCGCGCCAGAACGTCATCCTTCGCGTCCGGGCGACGGTGGTGAAGGCCATCCGGGACTACTTCGACCAGAACGGCTTCACGCTCGTCGACGCGCCCATCTTCACCCCCGCGGCCTGCGAGGGGACCAGCACGCTCTTTACCGTCCCCTACTTCGACCTGGGCAATGCGTACCTCACCCAGTCGGGCCAGCTGTACATGGAGGCCGCCGCCGCGGCGCTGGGGAAGGTCTACTGCTTCGGGCCCACCTTCCGCGCGGAGAAGAGCAAGACCCGGCGCCACCTGACCGAGTTCTGGATGGTGGAGCCCGAGGTCGCGTACATGACCCTGGAGGAGGACATGGCCCTCGCCGAGGGGCTCATCTCCTTCATCGTGCAGAGAGTGCTGGAGAAGCACGAGAAGGAGCTGGTCTCCGTCCTCGAGCGTGACGTGTCGAAGCTGAAGAACGTCCAGGCGCCGTTCCCGCGCATCACCTACGAGGAGGCCATCGAGCGGCTCAAGGCCGCGGGCCACCCGGCGAAGTTCGGGGACGACTTCGGCGGCGACGAGGAGACGGTGCTGGCCAGCCAGTACGATCGGCCGGTCATCGTCCACCGCTATCCGGTGGAGCTGAAGGCGTTCTACTTCAAGCGCGACGCGAAGGACCCGCGCCTGGCGCTGGGCATGGACGTGCTCGCGCCCGAGGGCTACGGAGAGATCGTCGGCGGCGGCCAGCGCGAGGACGATCTCGAGACGCTCGAGAAGCGCATCGTCGAGCACCACCTGCCGCGCGAGGCGTTCACCTGGTACCTCGACCTCCGGAAGTACGGCACGGTGCCGCACGCCGGATTCGGACTGGGCGTCGAGCGGACGGTGGCGTGGGTCTGCGGGCTCCACCACGTCCGGGAGACGATTCCGTTCGCCCGGATGATGGAGCGGATCACGCCGTAGCGCCCGGTGTCCTAGAAGCCGATGGCCGGGCCCCGGACGGAGCCGGCCGAGCGGTTCTCGAACACGACGAAGACGCTGCGCCCGAAGAAGAAGGGCATCCCCCAGTCGAAGGTCCCGCTCGGCAGCTGCAGATTTCCGAACGGGCCACCGAGCGTCGGGAACGCCGCGGCGCTCGGAGCCGCGCCGAAGACCTGCTCGGCGTTCGACACCGAGAATGCCACCGGGACGCTCCGGCCGTCGGTGCCGGCGATGGTCGCGTTCTTCGCGAGCGTGATGGCCGGGCAGTAGAAGCCATTGCCCGGCCCCGAGGCGGGACAGTCGGGGATCGAGGAGTCCGGGAAGTAGTAGGCGGTGGACCCCGAATCGATGACGCTCGAGGAGAAGGTGCTTCCGCCGTAGCTGGTGGAGAGGGTCCCGTCGGTCGCATCCACCGGGTGGAGCGTCGCCGAGCCGAGACCGTTGTCGTCCTCGGTGCCGATGCCCAGGATCAGCGTTCCCGAGGCGGTGGTCGCCGAGTCTCCCGCCACCGCAGGGAACTGGAGCTGGAGGCCGTTGTTGTCGCTCGAGAGCTGGGCGATGGGGTTCGACGGCTGGCTGGCGGTGGGGACGGTGACCGCCGTGCAGCCCTGGTCACCGCCACCTCCCGAGCAGGCATAGAACGGCGCGCCGCCCGAAGGCACCTGCGAGGCGCAGAAGGAACCGCAGTCCTCGAGGAAGTAGCCGACGCCGAGGACGCCGTTCGAGCCGAACCCGGCGACGGTACTCTCGTCCGGCCCGTTCCCGCTCGAGCACGCGCTCGGCACGGCGCCGCTCGCGGGATCTCCCACCACCTGCAGCACCAGACCGGGCATCGCCCGGCCCCCGAGCGTGACGTCCGCGGTGCCGACCGAGCCCCAGGCGTACCCGTCGGCGAAGAGGAGGCACTCGGACAGCGGGAGCCCACTGTGCGAGTCCGTCACGGCCTTCGGGGCCGCCGCCCCGGAGAGCGCCTCGTGGACGATCCGCAGGCCGACCGAGCCCGTGTCCACCAGGACGTGGTCGATGGTCTGGCAGGCGGTGGTGCTTCCCGGCGTGCAGAGGGTGACGCTCACGAAGGGCGCGTTGGCCGCCACCGTCCCTGAGCTGATCAGCGCGGCCGGGCCCTGATCCAGCGTCACCGGCACCGTGTGGGCCGGAGGCGTGCCGCCCCCGCTGCTGCCGCATCCGGCGAGCCAAGCGACGAGGGCGAGGGAGACGAAGGGCCCGAAAGCGGGACGGGGCGGGCTCAACGGAGCTCCTCGGGGCGCACGCCTGCGGGAAGGAGCGCCGGCAGATGCGCGGTTCCGGCCGAGCCGCGCGGCCGCTGGACGATGCCGAGCACGAAGCCGGGCGTCGCGACCGAGAAGACGTGGTGGTTCGCCGCGCGACCACGGGCAGCGGAGAGGTACTCCGCGTAGTGGGCGCCGAGGAGCTGTTCCAGGTTTGGACGGAACCGTGAGGACCAGGTCACCGCGAACACGCTGCCCTGGGCATTCACGTACTGCCGGATCACCCCACCGTCCGCTGTGCGAGACTCGTGCAGCTCGTACCGCTCGGTGGACGTCACCACCGGGGTCGCTGCGCCGAGCGCGCGGGAGTCGGCCTGCACCGAGTCACGACCCTCGCCGAGCGCGGCGTGTGCGGTTGGAGCGAGCATCAGGAAGCCGAGGAGCGTGGCGCGGTGGAGCATGGCGAGCTTCCGCAAGCTGGTTCCTCGTTCGCTGGGCGCCAGTCCAGGGTCTGCCATGGAGCCAGCAACCGTCGGGGACCGACCTTCATCCCGGTCCCGCCAGTCGCCATCCGGTGACGGGAGCGCGGGGCTCAAGGTCCCTGGAGCGAGAGGATCTCCTCGCGCGCCAGGGAGAACTGCGCGAGGAGCGCCTCGGTCTCGCCCAGCTCGAAGGTCGAGAACTCGAACCCCGGCGAGACCGTGCACCCGGCCAGCGTCCACTGCGAGCCCGGGGC
>DASXGF010000349.1:0-5803 GCA_036489275.1 Myxococcaceae bacterium
TCAACGGCCAGTACCAGGAGATGGCCGGCATCGCGGATCGGATGGAACAGGACCTCCAGAGGCTGGCCCAGGAGGTCAGGACTCTCACCACCGAGCGCGACGTCGCGGTGGGAGAGCTGGCGCAGCTCCGCAGCGAGCTGGGAACGGTCAGCACCGAGGCGAACCAGCTCCGGACCGACCTCGGCGGGGCGCGGCGAACGCTGACCGACCTCGAGGTGGAGCACGGCAGGAGCCGCTCCAGCGTCTCCGAGCTCGAGGGGCGCATCCGCTACCTCGAGGGCGAGCTGGACGAGGCACGGCAGCGGTCCCAGGCGCTGGAGGAGAGCGCGGCGCAGATGGCCGAGGCTTCCAGCGAGGAGCTGGCGGAGGCGAGCGCGGCGCTGGCCGGTCTCAAGATTCAGAAGGATGAGCTCGAGAAGGAGGCCGCGGACCTGCCCCGGCTGCGCCAGGCGCTCGAGGGCCAGCTGGGCAAGGTGCGCGAGCTCCAGGGCCAGCTGGAGGAGAGCACCCGGCACGGCTCGCAGCTCCAGGATCAGCTCCACGCGCACTCCGAGGAATCGGCGGCGCTCCGCGGCGAGCTCGAGGCCTTCCAGTCGCAGATGCAGGCCGAGGAGCTCCGGGCTCGCTCCGAGCTGGAGGAGGCGCTCGGTCGCGAGGGCCAGGCGCGGAAGGCACTGGAGGCCAAGCTGGCCGAGCGTAGCCAGCAGCTCCAGGCGGCGCAGAAATCGGAAGGCGCGGCGAGGCAGGACCTCGAGTCGCGCTCCGAGCGGGTGAAGGCGCTCGAGCGGCAGCTCCACGCCGAGGTGGAGAAGCGCACCCAGGCCGACGCGAAGGGCGCCGAGCTGCGCCGTCAGCTCGAGGAGTACCAGGGTGCCCACGAGGAGACGAGCTCGGCGCTGGAGACGCAGCGGCAGCAGGCTGCGCAGCTCGAGGCGGCGCTGGGAGGCGAGGAGGGCAAGCGCAAGGGCGTCGAGCAGAAGCTGCAGGCGCTGACCCGCGAGCTCGAGGCGGCCCGTGCCTCCGAGGAAAAGGCCAAGGCCCAGGCGACGCAGGTGGGCTCGCAGGTCCAGAAGCTCCAGGACTCGCTGAAGGCCGAGTCTCAGAAGTCGAACTCGCTGCGGGAGCAGCTGAACGCGCAGCTGGCCGGCGGCTCCGAGGCGACCATCCGCAAGCTCACGGAGGAGATGGAGCGGCTTCGCGCCGACTCCATCGCCCTGAAGAAGGTCCGCGAGGAGCTGGTCGACGCCAACCGGAAGGCGATGGAGTCGCAGGCCTCGTACATGAAGGAGAAGCGCGAGCGGGAGGCGCTGGGCTCGCGCGTCCACGAGCTGGAGAGCCGTCCGCCGCCCCCGGCGAAGGGTGCCGGGGCGAGCAGCGACGAGGTGGAGAAGCTCCGCGCAGACGTGGCGAAGCTGAAGTCCAAGCTGGTCGCCGCGGAGAACGCTGCCGAGAGCGCCGCCTTGCTCAAGTCGAAGGTGGCGCGGCTCGAGGCCCAGCTGAAGAAGAAGGGCTGACTGTACCGGTCGTCCCTTGCGAGGCTCCGGGGCGATGAGCTCCTCTCCTGGTCACATCGGCGTCGTTGCCTGCTCCGCGGAGGGGGCGGCACTCTGCTACCGCACCGTGTGCACCGAGGCGCCGAAGGTCCTCGGACCGTACGCGCATCCGGAGGTCACGCTGCACGGGCACTCGTTCGCGGCCTACGACGCCTGCATCACCCGGGATGACTGGGCCGGGGTGGCCGAGCTGATGCTCGACTCGGCGCGGAAGCTGGCGGCGAGCGGGGCGCGGTTCCTCATCTGTCCGGACAACACCATCCACCAGGCGTTCCGTTACCTCGAGGGTCGGTCTCCGCTGCCGTGGCTGCACATCGCCGAGGTGGTCGCGGCGGAAGCGGTCAGGCGCGGCTTCCGGAAGCTCGGGCTCACCGGGACGCGCTGGCTGGTGGCGAGCGAGGTGTACCCGGAGAAGCTCGCTGCGCGCGGGCTCGCCTGGGTGCGGCCCGACGAGGCGGACCGGCTGGAGTGCAGCCGGATCATCATGGAGGAGCTGGTCAACGGCCGGTTCACGCCCGAGGGAGTACGCACCTTCCAGGCGGTCATCGAAAAGCTCGAGGACGCAGATTGCGACGCGGTGGTGCTCGGGTGCACCGAGATTCCGCTGATCATCTCGGACGAGAACTCGGCGCTGCCGACGCTGGACTCGACGCGGCTGCTTGCGCGGGCGGCGATCCGGCGGGCGATCGATGGCGGGTGACGGTTCGTCCGGTCGGACTGGCGAGGTCGACGCGGGCGAGTCGCGCGCCGTGGTCGTATAGAGGGCTCGTCATGGAGGTCGATCCGCTCACCGGGCTCGAGGTCGCGCGCCGCGGTCTGTACGTGCACTTCCCGTACTGCCTCCGGCGGTGTCCGTACTGCGACTTCACGATCGCCATCGCCCACACCATTCCGGGGGCGCGGTACGCGGACGCGGTGCTGGCCGAGCTCCGGCTCCGGCTCGCGGAACGGCCGGCGTGGCGAGAGCGGCCGCTCGACTCGGTGTACCTCGGCGGCGGCACGCCCTCGCTCTGGGAGGCGCGGGAGGTCGGTCGGGTGCTCGAGGGCATCGCCCGGGCGCTGCCGGTGGCGGCGGACGCGGAGATCTCGCTCGAGGCGAATCCGGAGGTGGCCGATACCGCGCGGCTCGCGGGGTACCGCGCGGCCGGGGTGAACCGGGTCTCGCTGGGGATCCAGTCGTTCGAGCCGGCGGTGCTGGCGACGCTCGGGCGTGCGCACTCGCCCGCGGACGCCGAGGCGGCGTTCCGCGCGACGCGGGCGGCCGGGTTCGAGAACGTGTCCATCGATCTCATCCACGGGGTGCCGGACCAGTCGCTCGCCGGGGCCGTCGAGGACGCCCGCAGGACGGTGGGCCTGGGGCCGGAGCACGTCTCGTCGTACGTGCTGACGGTGGAGCGCGAGCAGCTGGGCGCCGAGACCGTGTTCAGCCGGCGGCTGCGGCAAGGACGGCTGGCGATGCCCGACGACGGGCTGGTGGTGGAGATGGTCGACGCCGTGGGGGAGGTGCTCGCCGGTGCGGGACTCTCGCGGTACGAGATCTCGAGCCACGCCGTTCCCGGCCGGCACGCGCGTCACAACGCGCTGTACTGGACGGGCGGGGAGTCGCTGGCGCTCGGGGCCGGCGCAGTCGGGTTTCGTCTCGAGGAGCGCGGTGGCGTGCGGACGACCAATCTCCGGAGCACGCCGCGGTGGCTGGAGGCGGTCGAGGCGGGGCGGCTTCCCGAGGAGGAGCGGGAGGAGCTCGGCGCGGAGAGCCTCTACGAGGAGCGTCTCCTGCTCGGGCTCCGCCTGCGTTCGGGACTCGACCTGACGAGGCTGTGGGCGGACCACGGCGTGGCGGCTCGGACCGGAGCGCTCCAGGCGCTGGTGCGTGACGGGTTCGTCGAGCCGGTGGAGCACCGGTTCCGCCTCACGGCCCGGGGTGCGCACCTGCACCAGGAGATCAGCGCACGGCTGGTGTGAGAGGCGCCGCGGGGGACCTCGTCACGCGCTCCGCCTCGCGCTCGGAGCTGATCGGCGTGCATGCAGGTGCCGCGGCGCAGGTGTCGGACACCTTCTGCCTGCCCGCCAGCCCGCAGGCCCAGCGTGCTACAAACTTGCTCCTTCGCTCCCCGTGCACGCGCCGCTCTCCGCTGCCGAGGCCCTCGCCGACCGCGCTCCGGAATCGGCGGGTGCGCCTGGCGCCACCGTTCAGCTCGTTCCCACCGCAGACGCGGGCGCGCCGCTCGCTCACGAATCGGTCGAGTTCCGGCGGCTCCTCACGCGCGCGTTCCTCATCCCGGCCATTCTCCTCACCCTCCTCGCGCTGGCGCTCGGCGGCGGCGTCGCCCTGCTGGTTCACCAGGCGCGACTGACCCAGCGATCGGACCAGGTGCTCGCCAGCTCGGCGCGATTGCGCGAGCTGCTCGTGGACCGCGAGACCGCCCTGCGCGGCTATCTGCTCTCCGGGGATCGGAGCTTCCTCGGGCCGCTCGAGCGCGCGGACCGGAAGCTCGACGACACGGTGGGCCGCCTCCAGAACCTCCTCGCGGAGAACTCCGACCAGCTGGCGCGGCTCCAGATCGTGGAGACGATGGCGCGGGAATGGACGCAGCACGCGGCCCACGAGCGCACGCTCTTCGAGTCCGGCGAGGACTACATCCGCTACTTCAAGGCCGGCGAGGGCATGCACCGGGTCTCGAACATGCTCGAGGTCCTCGACTCGCTCGGCCAGAGTGAGCAAGCGCGCCGCCACGAGCGGGCCGAGCACGCCGCGCTCACCGGCCGGCTCCTGTTCTGGCTCTCGCTCGGCTGCGTCGGGACGCTCGCGCTGGTGCTCGGGTACACGAGCCGGCGACAGCTGCTCGCGCTGGCGCGGACCCACGGCCAGGCGGTCGCGGCGATGGCCGAACGTGAGCAAGCCATCCGTGAGCTCAACGCGTCGCTCGAGCACCGCGTCGCCGAGCGGACCCAGGCGCTGGCGGCGGTCAACGCCGAGCTCGAGGCCTTCACCTCCTCGGTGAGTCACGATCTCCGCGCCCCCCTGCGCCAGCTCGGAGGCTTCACCCGCCTGCTGGACGAGAGCGCCGGATCGCGGCTCGATGCGAGCGAGCGGCGCTACATGGAGATGCTCCGGAACACCGCGGCCGAGGCCGTCCAGATGGTGGACGACCTGCTCTCCTTCAGCCGGGTGGGCCGCGCGGAGGTCAGAGCCCTCCCCGTGGATCTGAACGCCGTTCTTGCCTCGGCGCGCGAGGGACTGCTCCACGAGCAGGAGAACCGCGAGGTCGAGTGGGTCGTCCACGGCCTGCCCACCGTTCATGGCGATCCCACCCTCATGCTTCTGGTGCTCCGGAACCTCCTCGGCAACGCGCTGAAGTACACGCGCTCGCGGCAGCCGTCGCGCATCGAGGTCGGCACGGTCAACGTCCCGGGCGCCGAGGACATCGTCTACGTCAGGGACAACGGCGCGGGCTTCGACATGAAGTACGCCCACAAGTTGTTCGGGGTCTTCCAGCGGCTCCATCGCTCGGAGGAGTTCGAGGGCAGCGGCATCGGCCTGGCCCACGTGCGCCGCATCGTCCAGCGTCACGGCGGTCGCGTGTGGGGAGTCGGAGTTCCCGGGCAGGGAGCCACCTTCTACGTGGCGCTCCCCCGCCGCGAGCAGCCGGGCGAGATCGCGCTCTGACGAGCCTCAGCTCCCGCCGCGCACCGCCTGCGGAACCGGCGCCGGTGCCGTCACGGGAGCGGAGTTCACCGCGCGCCCGAGGATGAGCGCGATGGGCAGCCCGACGACGAACGGGTGGGTCAGCAGCTGGATCCAGAACCAGGGCGCGGTCGGCGGCGTCGCCCGTGCGCGGCTGAGGGGAAGGACGACGCTGTCCATGAGCAGCCACACCACGGCGCCGTAGGCCAGCCCGACCAGCACGGCGCTCCGGGTCCGGGCGGTCCAGGCGCGCAGCTGCGGCCAGCGCTGGAGGAAGAAGAGGAAGACCAGCGTCCAGCCCAGGGCGACGGTGAAGTGCAGCACCAACCCGAGGACCACCGTGGCGTTGCCGCCTTTGAAGGTATCGGGGCCGAGCAGTCCCCCGGCGATGCTCTGACAGATGCGCGGCACGGTGCTCTTCTGGAAGATGACGACCCAGACCACGATCGCGTCGATCAGATCGGCAACGGCGACCACCGTCGCGGCGAGGAGCACAGGCGCGAGCATCGGGCGTGTCGGACCGGCCATTCTCGGCAGATTGCCCGGTGGACCGAGCACCCGGACG
>DASXGF010000374.1:0-2482 GCA_036489275.1 Myxococcaceae bacterium
CGGGCGTGGTGGTGGACGGGAAGCTCGTCACCACCGACCTGGTGCAGATCAACCTCGGGATCCGCATCCTCCTCGGCAGCTCGTACTACGACGACTGGGCGGGCAAGGAGAAGTTCGTCACCAAGGATCCGCTGGGGAACCCCGTCGACGAGCGCCATCCCTGGAACCAGCACACCATCCCCATCCCCCAGAAGAGGGACTTCGCCGGCAAGTACACCTGGGTGATGTCGCCGCGGTGGTACGACGGCAAGGACCACCTCCCGCTCGACACCGGCGGCGGACCGCTCGCCCGGCTCTGGCCCACCGCGCTCGCGAAGCTGGTGGACATCGGCTACGTGAAGTCCACCGGGAACAGCGTGGTCATCAACCTCCCGAAGACCGCGACCAAGGGCCCGGTGACCTTCGAGTGGAAGATCCCCAGGTGGTCCAACGCGCTGGAGCGTGACCGGGCCCGCACCTACTTCCAGGCCTACGCCGCCGGCTGCGCGCTGCACTTCCTGGACAAGGCCGTGGACGAGCTGCGCAAGGGCAACACGAAGACCTTCACCGAGTTCAAGGTCCCGAAGGACGCGATCGGCTGCGGCTTCACCGAGGCGGTGCGCGGCGTGCTCTCCCACCACCTGGTCATTCGCGACGGGAAGATCGCCAACTACCACCCCTATCCGCCCACCCCGTGGAACGCGAGCCCGCGCGACTCCTACGGGACGCCCGGGCCGTACGAGGACGCCATCCAGGGCCAGCCGATCTTCGAGGAGAACCCACCCGACAAGTTCAAGGGCATCGACATCATGCGCGCGGTCCGGAGCTTCGACCCTTGCCTCCCGTGCGGGGTGCACATGCACCTCGGCGACGGCCGGGTGCTGAAGACCATGCACACCCCGATGACCGTTCCCACGCTCCTTCCCTGACGAGGTCCCCATGCCCGCCGCCGGCGATGCGCAGGAGGTCGGGGAGCGGATCGAGCAGCTGCTGGGGCAGATCCGCGAGGCGGTGAACGCGCGCACCCGCGAGCGCGTCGAGGAGCTGGTGCGGCTGCTGCTCGAGCTGCACGCTCAGGGGCTGGCCCGGGCGATGGAGCTGCTGGACGAGGGCGGGCGGCGAGCGCTGGCCGGCGACCCGCGGGTGTCCGGTCTGCTCGTCCTTCACGACCTCCACCCGGACGACGTGCACACCCGCATCCAGCGGGCTCTTGACCGGGTCCGCCCGTACCTCGGTTCGCACGCCGGGGGGATCGAGTTCCTGGGCGTGGACGGGGCGGGCGTGGCCCACCTCCGGCTCGAGGGAAGCTGCAACGGGTGTCCCTCGTCGACGGTGACGGTGAAGCTGGCCGTCGAGCAGGCAGTGCTCGAGGCCGCGCCCGAGCTGGAGCGGATCGAGGTGGAGGGCGTGGCTGCGCCGCGCCAGCCTGCGTCGAACGGCGGAGGCGCGTGGCGACCGGTCTCCGGCGCCGAGGCCCTTCCCGACGGCGCCTTGTCCTCGCAGGTCATCGACGGGGCGCAGGTGCTCGTCTGTCGGGCGAAGGGAACGCTGTTCGCCTTCCGCGACGGGTGCGCGCGCTGCGGGTCCAGCCTCGAGCACGGGGTGCTCGACGGAGACACGCTTGTCTGTCCGGCGTGTCACCAAGGTTTCGACGTCCGGAAGGCCGGGCGCGCGCTCGAGGGGCACGACCGCCCTCTGTATCCGCTGCCGCTCCTGGTCGAGGCCGGCGCGGCCCGGGTGGCGCTCCCCGAGGCACGGACGTGAGCGGCGGGCTGGCGTCACTGAGGCGGCTCCGCGAACGCCGCCCGGCGGTCGATGCCGAGGAGCGCTGTCAGCTCTGCGCGAGCCCGATCGACGAGATGCATCCCCATCTGGTCCGGATCGACACCCGCGCGCTGCTCTGCAGCTGTGCTGCCTGTCATCTGCTGTTCGGACAGAACGGCGCCGGCGGCGGGAAGTTCCGCGCCGTCCCGCGGCGCTACTTCCACCAGCCGGTCCAGCTCTCCGTGGCGGACTGGGAAACGCTGCAGATCCCCGTGCGGATGGCCTTCCTCTTCCGCAACTCCACGCTCGGGAAGGTCGTGGCCTTCTATCCGAGCCCCGCGGGCGCGACCGAGTCCCTGCTCTCGCTCGAGGCCTGGCGGGAGATCGAGGCGCGGGCACCGCTGCTGGCGAGCATGGAGCCGGACGTCGAGGCGCTGCTGGTCCGGGGGGAGCCGCACGGCGAGCGGCTGGAGACGTTCCTGGTTCCGATCGACGCCTGCTACGAGCTCACCGGCCAGGTGCGGCGGCTGTGGCGCGGCTTCGACGGCGGCGACGAAGCGCGTTCGGAGCTGGCCCGGTTCTTCGCCGCGCTCCGGGGGCGCTGCGAGGCCACCGCATGATGCCGGCGATGTCCATGCCCCGTCTGTCGTTCCGGGTCGAGGACGCCCGCCCCGAGGTCTATGCGCAGGCGCCGACGATGACCTTCGGAATCCGCATCGTCGAGCCCGACGATGCCGAG
>DASXGF010000395.1:0-18574 GCA_036489275.1 Myxococcaceae bacterium
GGTCCGGGGCCTCCTCGGGCGTCTCCACGTACACCACGAACCAGTCGGTGTTCAGCCGTCCGGCGACCCGCGAGCCGCGGCGGAGGAGCTCGGCGGAGCGAGGCGGATACGACGACATGCACACCATCACCCGTGCACCCGCCGACCGCTGGGTCTCGGCCGTGGTCTCCCGGCGCATCGTGTCCCGCTCGAGGGACTCGGCCACCTCGCGCAGGGCGAGCTCGCGCAGCGTGGCCAGATTCCCCCGCTGGAAGAAGCGCTCCAGCGCCTGGGGCACCTTGTCGCTCGCGTAGATCTTTCCGGCCCGGAGGCGCTCCTCGAGATCCTCCACCGCGAGGTCCAGGTTCACCACCTGGTCGGCGGTCTTGAGCCAGGCATCGGGAATCGTCTCCCGGACCCGGACCCCGGTGGCCCGCGCGACGAGGTCGTTCAGGGATTCGAGGTGCTGGACGTTGAAGGCGCCGATGACGTTGGTGCCCGCGGCGATGAGCTGCTCCACGTCCTGCCACCGCTTCCGGTTCCGGCTGCCGGGGACGTTGGTGTGGGCCAGCTCGTCCACCACGGCGACCTCGGGGTTCCGGGCCAGGACGGCGTCGAGGTCCATCTCCTCGACCTCCACGCCCCGGTACTCGATGGTCTTCCGGGGGATGACCTCCAGCCCCTCCACCAGGGCCTCGGTCTCTGCCCGCCCGTGGCTCTCGACGAAGCCCACTACCACGTCGACGCCGCGCTCCTCGAGTGCATGCGCCTCCTCGAGCATCCGGTAGGTCTTCCCGACGCCCGCGGCGAAACCGATGTACAGCTTGAGCCGTCCGCGCTTCCCCTGACGCACCAGCGCCAGGAAGTCCTCCGCCCTCTTCTCTGGGCGGTCGGGGGCGGAGGTCATGGGGCCCGGGTGGCCGACGTCCCGCCGGGCTCGGGAGACCCGAACTGCCGGTCGAGCGCGAGGTTGAGGGTGAGCACGTTCACCCGCGGCTCACCGAGGACGAGCAGGTCCCGCCTCTCTCTGAGGTACTCGACCAGCATCCGCACCCGGTCCTCGCTCACGTGCCGTGCGCGCGCCACGCGAGGAACCTGCCACAGGGCCGCTGCCGGCGACAGGTGCGGGTCCAGGCCGCTGGCCGAGGAGGTCACCAGCTCCACCGGAGCCGGGCCGCGCGCCTCGGGGTTCTCTTCCGCCAGCTTCTGCAGCGCCTGCCCGGTGGAGTCGCGGAGCTTCTTGCTCGTCGGGCCGAGGTTGGTCGCCGACGAGCTGGTGGCGTCCCACCCGTCCTTCCCCGCCGCCGACGGGCGGGGATGGAAGTAGCCCGGGCTGCCGAAGCCCTGTCCGAGCAGCTCCGAACCGACCACCCGGCCGCGCTCGTCGGTGACGAAGCTTCCCCCGGCGCGCCAGGGGAACAGCACGCGGGCGAGACCGGTGGTGACCAGCGGGTACACCAGGCCTGTGAGGACCAGGGTGACCGCGGTGACCCGGAGGGCGATGACCAGTTCCTTGCGCATGACGTTCCTCAGACCAGTCCCAGCGCGGCGACCACCAGGTCCACCAGCTTGATGCCCACGAAGGGGACGATGAGCCCTCCCACCCCGTAGATGAGCAGGCTCCGCTTCAGCAGCGCCGCAGCGCCCAACGGGCGGTAGCGGACGCCCCGGAGTGCCAGGGGAATGAGGGCGATGATGATCAGCGCGTTGAAGATGACCGCGGAGAGCACCGCCGAGTACGGCGAGGCGAGCCGCATCACGTTCAGCGGGGCGATTTCCGGGTACACGCCGACGAAGAGCGCCGGAAGGATGGCGAAGTATTTGGCCACGTCGTTGGCGATGCTGAAGGTGGTCAGCGTGCCGCGCGTCATGAGCAACTGCTTGCCGACCTCCACCACCTCGAGGAGCTTCGTGGGATTGGAGTCCAGGTCCACCATGTTCCCGGCCTCCTTCGCCGCCTGGGTGCCGGTGTTCATCGCCACCCCGACGTCGGCCTGAGCGAGCGCCGGCGCGTCGTTGGTGCCATCCCCGGTCATGGCCACCAGCTTCCCCCTGGCCTGCTCCTCGCGGATGAGCCGCATCTTGGCCTCGGGAGTGGCCTCGGCGAGGAAGTCGTCCACGCCGGCCTCGCGGGCGATGGCGGCGGCGGTGCGCGGGTTGTCGCCGGTGATCATCACCGTGCGGATGCCCATGGCGCGGAAGCGGTCGAAGCGCTCCTTGATGCCTCCCTTGACCACGTCCTTGAGGTGGATCACCCCGAGGATCCGTGCCCCCTCGGAGACTGCCAGCGGGGTGCCGCCGGAGTCACCGATGCGCGAGGCGATGTCTCCGACCTCCTGAGGCACCGTGCCGCCCAGCGACTCCGCGTGGCGAGCCAGGGCGTCGACGGCGCCCTTGCGGATGACCCGCCGTCCCAGGTCGACGCCGCTCATCCGCGTCTGCGCGCTGAAGGGAACGAAGTGGGCCTCGGCCTGCCCGAGCTCCCGCCCGCGCAGCCGGTAGCGCTCCTTGGCCAGCACGACGATGCTCCGCCCCTCGGGGGTCTCGTCGGCGAGGCTGCTCAGCTGGGCCGCGTCGGCCAGGTCCTCGATCCGCACGCCGGCCAGGGGAAGGAACTCGGTGGCCATGCGGTTGCCGAGGGTGATGGTCCCGGTCTTGTCCAGGAGCAGGGTGTCCACGTCACCGGCCGCCTCCACCGCGCGCCCGCTGAGGGCGATGACGTTCTTGCGGAGCAGCCGGTCCATTCCGGCGATCCCGATCGCCGAGAGGAGGCCACCGATGGTCGTCGGGATGAGACAGACCAGGAGCGCCACCACCGCGGTGGTGGACAGCTTCACGCCGCTGTAGACGGCGAGCGGCACCAGGCTCACGCAGGCGAAGAGGAAGACCGCGGTGAGCCCCACCAGGAGGATGTGCAGGGCGATCTCGTTCGGGGTGCGCTGGCGGGCCGCTCCTTCCACCAGGGAGATCATCCGATCGAGGAACGACTCGCCGGGATTGGCGGTGATCCGGACGACGATGCGGTCGGAGAGGACCTTCGTCCCTCCGGTGACGGCGCTCCGGTCTCCACCGCTCTCCCGGATGACGGGGGCGGACTCGCCGGTGATCGCGCTCTCGTCCACCGAGGCGATGCCCTCTGTGATCTCCCCGTCGCCGGGGATGTACTGCCCGGCCTCCACCACGACGATGTCGCCCTTGCGCAGCGACGACGCGGGCACGCTCTCCTCGCGCCCATTCACGAGCCTCCGGGCCTCGACGTCCTTGCGCATCTTGCGGAGGGACGCGGCCTGGGCCTTCCCCCGCCCCTCGGCCACCGCCTCGGCGAAGTTCGCGAAGACGACGGTGAACCAGAGCCACAGCGACACCAGCGCGGTGAACCACAGCGGCGCCGAGTGCTGCCCTGTCACCAGGTCGTGAATCAGCTCCACGGTGGTGAGCAGCGCGCCGACCTCCACCACGAACATCACCGGATTGCGGATCACTTCCCGGGGAGAGAGCTTCCGGAAGCTGTCCCAGATCGCCGGGCGGACGATGGACGGATCGAAGAGCGAGAGCTCCCGGGTCGTGGAAGCCATGACGTCAGTAGACCTTTCCGGCCAGGCCGGCGAAGTGCTCGACGATGGGGCCGAGCGAGAGGGCGGGGAAGAAGGTCAGCGCTCCGACGATCAGCACCACCGAGACGAGGAGGAAGGTGAAGAGGGGACCGTTGGTGGGAAACGTCCCCGGGCCCGCCGGCACGACCTTCTTGCCGACCATGGACCCGGCGATCCCCAGCGCAGGGATGATCATCAGGAAGCGCCCCCCGAGCATCGCGACGGCGAGCAGCGTGTTCCACCACGTCGTGTTGGCGTTCAGGCCGGCGAAGGCGGAGCCGTTGTTCCCCGTTCCGCTGGTGAAGGCGTAGATCATCTCGCTCAGCCCGTGCGGTCCGGCGTTGTTCAGCGACGAGGTCCCCCACTGGGTCACCGATGCCCAGGCGGTGAGGCCGAGGATGATCAGCGGGAAGATGAGGACGTAGAGCATCGCCAGCTTCATCTCCCGGCTCTCGACCTTCTTTCCCAGGTACTCCGGGGTCCGCCCCACCATCAGCCCGGCGATGAAGACGGAGAGGATGACGAAGATCAGCATCCCGTACAGCCCCGCGCCGACTCCGCCGAAGATCACCTCGCCGAGCTGGATGTTCACCAGCGGGACCAGGCCGCCGAGCGGGTTGAAGCTGTCGTGCATCGAGTTCACCGCGCCGCACGAGGCATCGGTGGTCACCGTGGCGAAGAGCGCCGAGGCCGCGGTCCCGAACCGGACCTCCTTCCCTTCCATGTTCCCGGCGCCGTGGTCGAGCGCGAGCGAGGCCAGCGCCTGGTTCGGCCGCGACTCCGCCCAGTGGGCGACCAGGGTCCCGCCGAGGAAGAGCACTGCCATCGCCGCGAGGATGGCCCAGCCCTGACGCGTGTCGCGGGCCATCCGTCCATAGGTGTAGGTGAGACCGGCAGGGATGGCAAAGATGAGCCACAGCTCCACGAGGTTGGTGAATGGACTCGGGTTCTCGAAGGGGTGGGCGCTGTTGGCGTTGAAGAAGCCACCGCCATTGGTACCGAGCTCCTTGATCGCCTCCTGGGACGCGACGGGCCCGAGCGCGATGACCTGCTTGCCTCCCTCGAGCGTGGTCACCTCGCGATAGGCGGAGAGGTTCTGGATCACCCCCTGGCTCACGAGGAGCAGCGCGAACAGCAGGCTCAGGGGAAGGAGCACGTAGACCGTGGCCCGGATGAGGTCCGCCCAGAAGTTGCCGAGGGTCCGCGGGGCATCGGGGGCCCGGCGCCGGGTCAGGCCGCGGGCAAGCGCAATGGCGATGCCGATGCCGGCGGCGGCGGAGATGAAGTTGTGCCAGGCGAGCCCCGCCATCTGCGACAGGTAGCTCATGGTCGACTCGCCGCCATAGGCCTGCCAGTTGGTGTTGGTGGTGAAGCTGGCCGAGGTGTTGAAAGCCAGCGCCGGATCCACCGCGGCGAGCTTCTGCGGATTGAACACCAAGAAACCTTGCAGTCGGAGGATGACGTAAGTCACCAGCAGGCTGAACAGGCTGAAGGCGAGCACCGAGGCGGCGTAGCGGACCCAGGTCTGCTCGACGGAGGGGTCCACGCCCGAGAGGCGGAAGAGGAATCGCTCGAAGGGACCGAGGATCCGAGGAAACGGTCGATGCTCGCCCTCGAAGACCCGGGCCATGTAGACGCCCAGGGGCTTCGTGGTGAGCAGGACGAGCGCGGAAAACAGGGCCAGCTGGCCCCACGCGGCGGCAGTCATGAAGGATTCCTCAGAAACGCTCTGCGCGAACGAGCGCGTAGACGAGATAGACGGTCAGCAGCACGGCCACGACGGCACCGAGAAGGTCCTCGACGCTCACGGCTGCCGGCCTTCCAGCAGCCAGTCGCAGCCGAGGACGTAGGCCCAGGCGACGCCGAAGAAGCCGACCGCGGCCAGGATGAAGATGACGTCGAGCATGTCGAGGTGCTCCTCCGCCGCCGGCACAGAGCACGCGCCATGCCGACGCGCCCTCGCCCCGATGCCCCGGGGGGATCTCCCTGCCGGCCCTGCAGGTCGCAATGCTGCGAACGGTCGACATTGCAGGCTGCACGGAGGAGCCGCTCCGCTCGCCCTTGGCTGCCCGGCGTTCGCCGGACATGCCCGGCACGGTTGATGCCTCACGCCTCCGGCAAGAGTGAACGCGGTGCGCAGAGCAGAGTCACAGCCTTCGGTGTCGCTGTCACAGGCGATCGAGATCCTCGGAACGCAGGATCTCGCCGACGCGCAACACGTGGCGCGAATCGAGCTGCGGCTCGCGCGCGAGTGTCCGGTCTGCCGGCGCCTACTGCATCACGCGCCCGCGCTCGGCCCGGAGATTCGCGCGCCTGCGCTCCTGGATCGCCTCGCGCCGTGGGAGCGTGACCAGCACTCGGTGCGACTCGTCGCAGCATGGGTCGTCCTGCACGGCTGGTGACCCCGGGCACGTGACGTGCACACGCGACCGGCATGCACGTACTGTCCTTTCACCGGCTCGAGTCGGCTCGCCGACTCGTCTGCGCGCTGCTCTTCGCTTCCGGGACATCGGCCTTCGCCGCGGATCCGGAGCCCGCGGCCGAGCCCGAGAAGAAGCCGGAGCCGTTCGCCTTCGCCAACTTCACCTGGCTGACCGGAAGCCCGCGCACCACGAGCTCACCGCTCGACACCCCGGCCTTCACCTTCGAGTTCCGGGTGGACACCAGCTTTCACTACAGTTTCGCCCACCCCGCGGACGACACCATCTCGGGGTCGAGCGAGGTGTTTCGCTCCGGCGAGGTGCAGCTCACGCAGCTCGGCGTCGGCGGTGACCTGCACTGGAAGAATGTCCGCGGGCGCCTGATGACCCAGTTCGGGATGTACTCGCAGACCACCCCACGGAACGACGCCAGCACCGGACGGGGGCAGTGGAACCTGGACAGCGCGTTCCGCTACATCTCCGAGGCCTATGGCGGCTACCACTTCGACGCGCTGTACGGCATCAACGTCGATGCCGGCATCTTCCTCTCGTACGTGGGCCTCTTCAGCTACTACCAGTTCGACAACTGGGCGTATCAGCCGTCCTACGTGTCGTCGAACACGCCCTGGTTCTTCAACGGGGTACGGATCCAGATCTTCCTCAGCGACAAGCTGAAGATCGAGCCCTGGATCGTGAACGGCTGGCAGTCCTACGGACGCTTCGCCAGCGCTCCCGGATTTGGGCTGCAGATCGCGTGGCGTCCCACCGGGAATCTGTCGTTCGTCTTCAACCAGTACATCGGCACCGACACGCTGGGAAACAAGGACCGGATCCGCATCCACACCGACGACAGCGTGCAGGTGAAGTACCTGGACATCCCGCAGAATTTCATCAGCAAGGCCGCCTTCACCGTCACCTTCGACGCCGGCTGCGAGTTCGGCGGAGGCGTGAGCTGCACGGGCGGCGACAGTCCGGCCCAGTACTTCATCGGAGGCATGGTCTATCACCGGCTGTGGTTCGATCACGACCTCTTCGGTCTCACGCTCGGGCTCGGCGGCATCATCAACCCCGGGAGGTACCTGGTCATTCTTCCGCCGATCAACGGCGCCACGGCCTTCAGCGGGACGCCCTACTTCAACACCTCGCCGGGATCCGACTTCAAGGCCTGGGACACCTCGGTGACCTTCGACTGGATGCCGATCCAGTTCTTCACCTTCCGGGTCGAGTACAACCACCGCCACGCCAACATCCCTTACTTCGCCGGCCAGGGCGGTGTGACGCCGCCCGGAGGAAACAGCGCTTCCCCGGGCTCGGTCGTGGACGGATGGGCTCCCGACCTTCGCCACACCGAGGACCGCGTCACCGCGGCGATCCTCGTGAAGATCTAGGCGAGCGCGCGACGGCGAAGCTGAACCTCGGGATGGGCCCCCGCGCGTCGTGCCAGGGGGCTGCATCAGACACCGCGAGTCTCATTGCACCTCGCACGAGCCTCGGCGGCGCCTTCATGCAAACGGCATCGTGCTCCCCCGTGAAACGGCGGCTTCCGCGGGGCCCCGGCGGGTGGCACGCCCGATGCTCACCGCTCCGGGTCGAGGAAGATGTCTGCGAAGCTGATGCGAGCCGCGTCCCTGGACGCGCCGGAGAGCAGGGCGATCGGCTGGCCGGCGGGGATGGTTCTGATCCTCTCGGTGCTGATTCTCCTGTTCGTGTGGGGCTGGAGCCTCGGGGCCGATGCCCGGATCCTGGCGCGGATGGCGCCCTCCGAGCGGGCCAGGCTGTTCCAGCTCACCCGGAACAAGGCCGAGGTGCTCTGCGCGACCCCGGACCTCGAGGACGGCTGCCGCGCCGAGGTGGATCTGCTCTCGAAGTTCCCGGAGTGCAGCGCCGACTGCCAGGGCTTCGTCGCCGGTCACCGGCCGCGCGGGTCTCGCTAGTCCGGCTGCGGTCGCGGGCCGACGTAGCGTGACTCGGGACGGATGAGCCGCCCGGTGCGCCGCTGCTCGTCCACGTGCGCGAGCCAACCCACCACCCGGCCGCAGGCGAAGAGGGGGCTGAACGCCTCGCGGGGAAGCCCGAGCGCGTCGAGCAGCACCGCGGTGTAGAACTCCACGTTCGCCCGGAGCGGACGGTCCGGGTAGCGGCGCCGCAGCATGTCCTCGGCGGCGCGCTCCACCGCCCGCGCCAGCTCGAGCCGCGGGGTGCGGTGCCCGTCCTTTTCCAGCCGCTCCACCGCACGCTCCAGCACCGCGGCCCGTGGATCGCGGGTCCGGTAGATCCGGTGGCCCATCCCCATGATGCGCCGGCCGGCGAGCAGCTCGCGCTCCAGCCACTCCGCCGCCGCCTCCGGGCTGCCGATCCCGTCGAGCATGTCCAGCACCGGTCCCGGCGCGCCGCCGTGGAGAGGTCCCTTCAGCGCCCCGATGGCTCCGACCACCGCGGAGACCGCATCCGAGCCGGTGGAGGCGATGACCCGCGCGGTGAAGGTCGAGGCGTTCATCCCGTGGTCGCTGACGGTGACCAGATACGTCTCCAGGCCCATGGCCCGGTGGGTGGTCGCCTTGCCTCGAAGCATCGAGACGAGATCCTCGGCGTGCCCCGCCTCGGGGTCGGGCCGGAGCGGGGCCAGTCCCTCTCGCAGGCGCCACCACGCCGCCGTGAACACCGCGGTCGCCGCGGTGAGCCGCGTTGCCAGCTCCCACGCGCTCCCCTCGGCCGGAAGCTGGGCCAGCCCTCCGCGGAGAGCGTCCATCCCGTCCCGTGCAGTCAGGGCGCGGCCCAGGCCGTCGATGCGATCGAAGGCCCACACCCGCCCCCGACCGAGCGCGCCGCGAAGCTCGGCGGCCGGGGTGGCACCGGGGATGGCGGCCCAGAGCTCGGCGCACAGCTCCTCGAACGAGCGCTGGCCGGCAATGACCTCCACGTCGTGGCCGGCGATCACCAGCCGCCCGCGCTCGCCGTCCACCTCGCTGAGCGCCGTGTCCGCGACGACGACCCCTTCCAGTCCCGATGCCACCGAGCTCGTCACGCGTGCACCTCCGGTCGGACCTGTCCTAGCCTGGGTTTCACATGGATCCATCTGGATTCGACAATCCACCTGAAGCGGTGGTGGACGCGGCCGAGGCCGCCCGCATCCTGGGCGTGAAGGTGGCCACTCTCTACTCCTACGCCAGCCGGCGGTGGGTGCGATCGTTCCCGTCGGGGCGGCACCGGGAGAAGCGCTACCTCCGCGACGACCTCGAGCGGCTGCGCCACCGCGCCGACGCGCGCCTGGGACACGAGGCGGTGGCCGCCGGGGCGCTGCGCTGGGGGGAGCCGGTCCTCAGCTCCGCGGTGACCGAGATCCGTCCCGAGGGTCCCTGCTACCGGGGCCTCCCCGCGGTGGAGCTGGCGCGGACCTCCCGCTTCGAGGCCGTCGCCGAGCTGCTCTGGACCGGAAGCCTTCCCTCCTTCGCCAGCGCCTGGCGGCACCGCCGGAGCCTTCCCTCCGGCGTCCCGCGCGGGCCGGCGAATCCGGTCGACGCGCTCCTCGCCGGGCTCTCGGCGGTCAGGCTCGCCCGGCACCGCGCCCGCGAGACGAGAGGCGCGCGAAACGGCTCCCGCCACGCCCGGGGGAACGGGGCCGGCGCCGGCGAGCTCCCCTCCCCCGAGCCCGCGCCGGAGGAGCTGGTCTGGACGCTCGTCGGTCTGGTGGCCGCGGCGTGCGGGCCGTCGGCGGCGCAGGCCCTCGCCGCGCCCGACGTCGCCTCGGGCGTCGGGCGCGCGCTCGGCGCTCCTGGTCGCGACACGCGGCTGCTCGACGCCACGCTGGTCCTCTGCGCGGACCACGAGCTGAACGCATCGTCCTTCGCCGCCCGGGTGGCGGCCTCGACCGGCGCGGATCTCGAGGCCTGCGTTCTCGCCGCCCTGGCGACCTTCAGTGGGCCCCGCCACGGCGCCGAGAGCATGCGGGTGCAGGCGCTGGTGGCGGAGGCCGAGCGGCCGGCCCGCGCCCGGAGCACCCTGCTCGCCCGCGTCCGCCGGGGTGAGACGCTGCCCGGCTTCGGCCACCGCCTCTACCCCGCCGGCGATCCCCGGGGCACGGCCCTCCTGGAGCTCGCCTCGAGGCATCCGCGCCCGACGCTGCAGCTGGCCACGCTCCAGGCGCTGGTGGCGGAGGCTGCGCGGCTCGGGCTCGGCGCCCCCACCCTCGACGTGGGGCTGCTGGCCGTCGCCCACGCGTCGCGGCTGCCTCCCTGGGGCGGCCAGGTCCTCTTCTGCGTCGGCCGAAGCGCCGGGTGGATCGCCCATGTCGCCGAACAGCGGAGCTCGGGCGAGCTGCTGCGCCCCCGCGCCCGGTACGTCGGCCCGCGCACGGCGGGACCGCGGTGATAGGGTCCGGCGCCGACATGCGCACCCTCGAGGGGAAAACGCTCTTCATCACCGGCGGGAGCCGTGGCATCGGGCTGGCCATCGCCCTCCGTGCCGCGCGCGACGGCGCGAACGTCGCCATCGCCGCGAAGACCACGGATCCGCATCCCAAGCTGCCCGGCACCCTCTACACGGCCGCCGAGGAGATCGAGAAGGCCGGAGGCAAGGCCCTCCCCTGCGTGGTGGACATCCGCTTCGAGGATCAGGTCCACGCCGCGGTGGAGAAGACGGTGAAGACGTTCGGCGGCATCGACATCCTGGTGAACAACGCCAGCGCCATTCACCTCTCGGGCACGCTGGTGACCCCGATGAAGAAGTGGGACCTCATGCACGGCATCAACGCGCGGGGGACATTCCTCTGCTCTCAGGCCTGCATCCCCCATCTGAAGAATTCGAGGAATCCCCACATCCTCAACAACTCGCCGCCGCCGAGCACCGACCCGCGCTGGTTCGCCCCTCACGTCGCCTATTCGCTGGCCAAGTTCGGGATGAGCTTCTGCGCGCTGGCCATGGCCGAGGAGTTCCGCGAGGAGGGCATCGCGGTGAACACCCTCTGGCCGAAGACGATCATCGCCACCGCCGCGGTCCAGAATCTGCTCGGGGGCGACGACACGATTCGCGGCAGCCGCACCCCGGAGATCATGGCCGACGCCGCGCACGCCATCCTCACCCGGCCGAGCCGCGAGTTCACCGGGCAGTTCTGCGTGGACGAGGACGTGCTGCGCTCCGAGGGAGTGACCGACTTCTCGAAGTACGCCACCGTGCCCGGCGCGGAGCTCATCCCCGACTTCTTCCTCTAGGGCTCGACCCATGGACTTCAGCACCCCGCCCCGCGTCGCAGAGATCCTTCCCGCCATCCGCGCCTTCGTCACCGAGTGGATCCAGCCGCTGGAGCGGCGGATGTCCGAGGGCTGGTCGGCGCTGGAGCCGGAGCTGGAGCGGGTTCGCGCCGAGGTGAAGCGACGGGGCTGGTGGGCGCCGCACTTCCATCGCGAGCACGGAGGCATGGGGCTGTCGCTGATGGAGTTCGCCTTCGTCAGCGAGGAGCTGGGGCGGACCCCGCTCGGCCACTACAGCTTCCACTGCCAGGCGCCCGACGTGGGGAACATGGAGATCCTCCACGAGTTCGGAACGCCCGAGCAGAAGCGAACCTGGCTCGAGCCGCTGGCCGCGGGGCGGATCCGGAGCTGCTTCTCGATGACCGAGCCGGCGATGCCCGGCTCGAACCCGGCGTGGATGGCGACCGAGGCGCGGCTCGAGGGCGGCCAGTGGCTGATCGACGGCCGGAAGTGGTTCACCACCGCGGCCGACGGCGCCGCCTTCGCCATCGTGATGGCGGTGACCGACCCGGAGCACCCCAGCGTCTACTCCCGGGCAAGCCAGATCATCGTCCCGATGGACACGCCCGGAGTGCGGCTGGTCCGGAACATCCCGGTCATGGGCGAGGCCGGAAGCGGATGGGCCTCGCACTCGGAGATCTCCTACGAGAAGGTCCGGGTCCCCGCCGCCAACCTCCTCGGCGAGAGCGGCGCGGGCTTCGTCATCGCCCAGGCGCGCCTCGGCCCCGGGCGCATCCACCACTGCATGCGGTGGATCGGCATCTGCCAGCGTGCGTTCGACCTGCTCTGCGACCGCGCGGTGTCGCGCGAGCTCTCGCCAGGGCGGCCGCTGGGGCTGAAGGGCACCATCCAGCAGTGGATCGCCGAGAGTCGGGCGGAGATCGACTCGGCGCGTTTGCTGGTCTTGCAGGCCGCCTGGCGGATCGACCAGGACGGCGCCTTCACCGCGCGCGACGACATCTCGATGATCAAGTTCCTGGTGGCCAACACCCTCTTCCGGGTGCTCGACCGGGCGATCCAGGCCCACGGGGCGCTGGGCATCACCGACGACACGCCGCTGGCCTGGTGGTTCCGGCACGAGCGGGGCGCGCGCATCTACGACGGGCCGGACGAGGTGCACCAGGCCGCGGTGGCCCGCCACATCCTCCAGGCGCGCGGGCTCTCCGACCGGCGCGGCGGGTCCTGAGCCGGTGTCCACCCTCGACCCCACCCGCGCGGTGCGCGCCGGCGAGGAGCTGGACGCCGACTCACTTCGCCGGGTGCTCGACCGGCACGCTCCCGAGCTCTCCGGGCCGGTGGCGGTGGAGCAGTTCCCGAAGGGCCACTCGAACCTGACCTACCTGCTCAAGGTTGGCGGGAGCGAGCTGGTGCTCCGCCGGCCCCCGAAGGGCGCCAAGCAGATCAAGGCCGGGCACGACATGCGCCGCGAGTACACGGTGCTGACCCGGCTCCGGACCGTCTGGCCGAAAGTCCCGCGCACGCTCTTCTTCGTCTCCGAGGAGGAGTCTCCGTTCGGCGCCCAGTTCTACGTGATGGAGCGCGTGCAGGGGCTGATCCTCCGGGGGACGAAGCTGCCGCCCGGCGTGGAGCTCGACCCCGCCGGGATGCGGGCGGTCTCCGAGACGGTGGTGGACACCCTGGTCGAGCTGCACGCCGTGGACCCCGCCGCAGCGGGACTCGCGGACTTCGGCAAGCCGCAGGGATACGTGCAGCGTCAGGTCACCGGCTGGACCGAGCGTTACGCCCGCGCGCGCACCGACGACCTGCCGGACATGGAGCGCCTCGCCGGCTGGCTCGCGGAGCACCTTCCCCCGGACCGGCCGGGGGCGATCATCCACAACGACTTCAAGTACGACAACGTGGTCCTCGACCCGTCCGAGCTCACCCGGGTCCGCGCGGTGCTGGACTGGGAGATGGCCACGCTCGGGGATCCGGTCTCCGATCTCGGCATGACTCTCGCCTACTGGTTCGAGCCCGGAGAGACCGAGAGGGTCGGCCCCGCGGCCTTCGGCCCGACGGCGCTGCCCGGAAATCTGACGCGGGAGGAGATCGTCCAGCGCTACGCCGCCCGGAGCGGCCGCCCGGTGGACGACGTCGTGTTCCACTACGTGCTGGGCCTGTTCAAGGTGGCGGTGATCGCCCAGCAGATCTACTTCCGCTACCGGCAGGGCCTGACGCAGGACGAGCGGTTTGCGGGGCTCGGGTTCGCCGTGGCGCTGCTGGCGCAGGTGGCGGTGCGAGCCGTCGACCGGAACCGGATCTCGAAGCTTCTCGACTGACTCAGGCAGCGCTGTCCTTCTCCTGGAGGTCGATCCGGCAGCCGATCTGCAGCTCGAACCGTCCGCGGCGCACCGGGCGAATCTGCACCTCCGGGCATTTCTCCTCCAGGCGTTTCCGCAAGAGGATCAGCCGCGATTCCAGGTTGTCCCGCACCTCGGGCAGCCCGAGCGAGTCGTCGAGCCGGAGCTCGCGGTTGCTGAACTCCGTACGCCCGTTCCCGGCGTTCGCCCGCAGCAGCTTCCAGAGGATCTTCGCTGGGATGTTCCGGATGAGGTACTCGCCGTCGACGAAGATGCAGTCGTCGTTCCGGAAGAGCTGGAACACCCGGGTCCGTGGCGCCGGTTCCTGGCTTCCCCCCGCGATCGCCGCGCCGGCCGGCAGCTCCGCCTCGTCGTCGGCGCTCGCCGCGCGATCGATACCGGAGGCGATCTGGTTGGCCAGGATGTTGAGGAAGGTCTCGGTCCAGACGTCGAACGCCATCGCCTCGCGGCTCTCCAGCGCGAGCACCCCCACCAGCCGGTCTCCGATCAGAAGCGGCAGAGCGAGCTGGGCCTGCGCATCGGGCAGCCCGGGTAGCGGGATCTCCTGGGTGGCCGGCGCCCTGCCCGCGTGCTGGAGCTCGGCCCGGATGGTGCGCCAGTAGCGAAGCTCCGCCCCGACGCCGGCGACCCGCATCGGACGCTTCCGGGCGGCCACCGTGCCGATGAGCCCCTCCTCCATCGGGACCTCGGCTCCCACGCCGCCCGAGCCATAGCCGTGGCTGGCGGTGGTGACCAGCCGGCCGCGCTCGTCGGGGAGCAGCACCATCGAGTGCCGGAACCCCAGCTCCTCGTCGAGCGCCTGGAGCACCGATTCCAGGAGGCCCTCGAGACACACGGCGCGGTTCACCCGCCCGGAGATGGCCTGGAGCCCACGGAGCTCCCGGGCCATCGCCTCCAGCCGGCCGGCCGTCCTCCGGGGAGGATCCAGGCGCGGATCCGGGGGGAGCAGGAAGCCCTGGACGTGCTCGGCGGAGAGGACCTCGTAGACGTCGGCGGAGAGCAGCCGGAACACGCCGCACATCCCGGTGTGGGAGGCAATCACTTGAAGGCGTGCCGCCATCTCCTCGAACAGCGCCCCCTCGCTCTCCGAGTGGTCCAGGCGGAGCTGGAGCCGGTACTGGTCGAAGGTCCGCGGACTGAAGAGGAGCACCGAGGCGTATGGGTTCTCTCGAACGTTCCGCTGCGTCTTGTTGAAGAACTGGTGGGAGAGCGCGACGTGCCGGTCGTCCACCAGGTGCACCTGGCTGATCTCGGTGATGTTCGGCTCACCCTCGAGCGAGCAGGTGGTCATCATCGCGGGGATGATGCCCTCGAAGCACTCGGGGATGTCGCGGAGCGAGATCACGAGCGCACCGGCTCGGGGGGGCGGAACGGCGCCTGGAACGGCTGGCCGGCCACGGGCCCCGGCGTCTGGACGAAGACGTGCTCGACCCGGAAACGCACTGCGTGCGCCGGCCAGTGGGCGATGCGGAGAACCGACGCCCTCGGGACACCATGTGGCTCGAGGGTCCGGGCGAGACAGGCGCGGTAGAGGTCGATCTGGCTCCGCTCATCGTCCGTGGCCAGGCGCTCTTCCAGCACCTGGCCCTTGAGCTGGAGCGACCGGTGGTCCGCCGGCGCGGTGGCCACGATGGCGATCCGCCGGCTGTCACGGAGGTTGGCCACGACCTCCTCGGCGGTGGCGACCGGGAGGAAGAGCGTCACCTCCTCGCCGCTGGCCTCGACGCGGATCCCCACCGGCCACGTCGATCGCGGCACCAGGCGGGAATCCCGGCTCGCGCAGCCGAGGACCACTCCGGAATTCAGGAACTCGACGAGAGCGAGATCGAGCGCAGCCACGAGGGACGCATCGGTTCTACCCCTCGCGTCCCGGGGCTGTCATCCACGGCAAGTCGGGTCGCTCAGGCCGCGGTGTCGAGACCGACACGCCGGGCGGCACGTGCCCACCGCTCCGGGCCAAGCACCTCGCGGGCCAGCCGCGTGAGCTGGGCGAAGACCGGCGGCGGCATCTGGGCCCGGGCTGCCGAGAGCAGACCGACCTGCTCGGGGGTGCTCATCGCAGGCAGCAAGAGCCGGAGCATCGCCGGCATCCGCTCGGGTGGGACCGAGGCCCGGATCCGCGCGTCCATCGCGTCGAGCTCGGCCTCGGTGCAGTGCCCCCAGAGGACGGGCATGGCCTCGGTCTCCTCCCTGTCCATGTGCCGGAGGTGGTCGGCCACCAGCAGGGTCAACGCCCGACCGAGCAGCTGACCGGCCGGCTCGCGCTCCGCCGTCACGTCCGAGCAGGTCCGCGGCAGGAGCGCCCGGAGCTCGGCCTGCAGTCCCTCGAGGCGCCCGTGCTCCGCCTCCAGCGTGGCCACCAGGGCCGGGGCGTGCCTTGCCACGACCGGCATGACGAACTCCTCCTCGTGGTGGGCATGCCCATCGAGCAGGTCCAGGAGGCTCGCCACGCTGCGCGCAGCGAAGGTCGCCTCGTCGGGGTCGGCGAAGTCGGTCCGGGCGACGAGGGAGACAGCGTCGAACAGCGCGCCCCGGAGGGCCTTGTGGATGGGCTGGTAGCGGTTCGGTCGGTTCATGCCCCGAGTGATAGCCAGCCCCCGGCCTCCCGGAGCCTAAGTCTTCCCTAAATCGCCCCTACCGGCCGGGAAGCTCAGGGGTACAGGATGTCCATCGCCTCGGGCTTCTCCTCGTCGCTGGCGATGACCTCATGGCAGGCGCCGCTGCAGCGCTGCTGCATCCCATCGCCCTTGGCGTTGACCAGCTTCGAGTCGTGGCAGCGGAAGCAGCCCGGGTCGTGCTGGAAGAAGTCCACGTAGGTGCCCCAGCCGACCTTCATGTCGGGGAAGTTGTTGTGGGTCCACTCCTCGGCGAGTACCTTTCCCGCTGCTTCGACCTTGCCCTTGCCCGCAGCGTCCAGCCCGGGGGCGACCTTGGCGTACGAGGCCTGCAGCGCGGCCGGGAGCTCCTTCAGCGCCGCCTCGTGTGAGGGGTAGCTCGCCTTGATCGCCGCGAGCGCCTCGCGCTTCACGAAGGGCAGATCCTTGTCGATGGCCCCGCGGGCGATCGCCCGGTCGACGACCGTCTCCGGCTTGAAGAACCGGTGGGCTGGACGGCTGTGGCAGTCGGTGCAGGCCATCTCGGTCCACTCCGCGTCGGCGGGGGCCTTCGCGTCCTTCACCGCGTAGCGCTCGCTCGTGCCGTCGGGTCGGGTGACCTCGAGCTGGGTGATGGTGGTCCGCTTCGGGTCGGAGAAGTAGCGGACCTTCATTCCGTTGTGACCGTGCACCCCGCTCCATTTCCCGTCGCGAAAGCCGCCGACGATCATCCGGAGGATCGTCACCTTCTCCACCGCCTTCTCGCCGTCGCCGTAGCTCTTCCGGACGATGACCCGGTCTTCGCCGAAGCGCTCGGTGGCGTGACATCGCGTGCAGATCGCGCTGGAGACGGGGACGGGCTGCGGCACTGGTCGCGAGTAGTCGCCGAAGATGAACTCCACCATCTGCCGGGCGCCGTTGAGCTTGGCCTTGGCGAAGTGGCTGGCCCCCTCGCCGATGTGGCAGTCGGCGCAGTACACGTTCGAGTGCATCGTCTGCTGGTGGGCGACGGCCTCGGGCTGCATCACGTTGTGACAGGTCCCGCCGCAGAACCTGTCGCTGTGCATCACGTTGAGCGCCTTGTAGGTCGCCACCGAGATGATCATCAGATTGAGCACCGTCAGGGCGAAGACCACCAGGGTCATCGTCCGGAGCCTCGCGTCGTTGAAGTCGAGGACCGGGAACGAGGTGGACTGCCCGGCCTTCTCCCGCTTCTTCAGCTGGCGCAGGCCAATGGGGATCAGCACCAGGCCAATCACGAAGATTGTCGGCAGGATGATGTAGCTGATGATGCCCCGGTAGTTCCCTTCCTCCTCCCCGGTCAGGGAGAGCGCGAGGATGATGAGGAAGGAGATCGCCGCGAACGAGGCCAGCACCACCCCGGTCGCGGAGAGCCAGTGCCGCGTGGCGAGGAAGATGAAATCCCGGATCGCCGAGAAAGGTTTCTTCAAGGTTCGTCCTCTAGAAGTCGACCCGACCATTCAGGTGAGTGGAGTTCCCGTTCGCGTCCACGATGATGTTCCCCGCCGGGGTCACCGAGTGCGAGTGGCAGCCGGCGCAGCTCGTGAGGGTCGCGTTCGTGTGGAACGACTGGCCGGGGATCTGGGGCGGAACCCCGTGACAGCTCCCGCAGGCTGCCTGTCCAGGCCCGCCGTTGAACTTCGGCGTTCGATTGATGGTGGGGGCAGTGTCCTGCGAAAGGCTCGCTCCGGAACCGTGGCAGTACGAGGTGCACGTCGCCGTCGCCGGGTCGTAGGTGGGAACCGCTCCGTCCGCGCGCGCCAGCATCCCGGCATCCGGAGGGAAGACCACCGCCGGCGGCAGGTGGTCGATGTGGCCGGGGCTGTGAATCTCGGTCGGCACGATGTGGCACTCGGTACAAGGAACCGGCGAGGACACCTTGTGCAGGGCCTCGAGGTGCTCGCGATGCGCTCCCACCGTCTGGAGCGTCGGATCGGATCGGCCGAGCACGTCGATGGGAGGCGCCGCGCTGTCCCCGCTCCCGTGGCAGCCGATGCAGCTTCCCGCCGGCGCCGCCAGATCCACCTGGCCATTGGAGTGGAGCGGAGAGCGCGGCTGCCCGTCGATGTAGCTCGGGCGGTGGCAAGTCTGGCAGCGGTTGTCCGGCCCGTGTCCGGCCGGAGGGTTTCCGTGGCAGCTGCCGCAGGGAGCCTGGTTGTCCCCGACCGCGATCCAGACGATGGGGTTGATCTGCGTGGCGCTCGCGTCCTGGAACGGCGCGTGGCAGTAGCTGTTCGCGCAGGTCGCTGCCTTCCGGTCCCAGGAGAACTGGCCGGCGAACCCGTTCTTGACGATGACCGGCGCCGGCCCGGTGATGAGCTTGCCGCCGGTCTGGTAGTGGCCCTCGTCTCCGGGACTGCTCGGCGTCTTGTGGCACACGTCGCAGGAGAAGCCGGTGTG
>DASXGF010000397.1:0-3489 GCA_036489275.1 Myxococcaceae bacterium
CCACGGGATTCGACATCCAGCGGCGACGGTGCCGTCACCGTCCCGTCACCCGGCGCTCGAGACGACGACGGCGGCACGTGCTTCCCTCGCGTGGAGGGGGACGTGCCGCCGTCAGTTGAGAGCGGAGGGAATCGAACCCACAACCTATGGATTAAGAGTCCATTGCTCTGCCAATTGAGCTACGCTCCCGCTCGCGGGGTTGCGCGAGGGTCCGCGCGTATAACCGCCCGTGCCGCCATGAGTCAACGCCTGCGTCCGGGGAGCCGTCCGCTGCGTGATTGGCCTCCAGCCGCCCCCGAGACTTAAGCTTCTCTCACAAGCCGGAGGGGAGTGGTCGGAGGAGTTCCGTGCTGGCCAAGTCGCTGGCCGTTGTCGTGGTGGGGGTCCTCGCCGCCGGGTGCGCCACAACCGGCGCCGGTCACCGCTCCGTCACCCAGGAGTGGATCGACGAGGCCCGCTCCGAGGGGCTCGTGCTCGAGTCCCCGCTCCGCATCTCGCCCGAGACGCGAAATCTCTTGCACCAGAAGGTGGGTTACGCCGGGACGGAGAAGTCCCGGCTCTTGAAGGTCGTGCGCTTCATCGCCGATGCCGACGGGCTCGGGTTCCAGTACCAGACCCAGAGCACATTCACCGCGGAGAAGGCGCTGGTCGCCAAGCGCGGCGACTGCATGACCTACTCGAATCTCCTGGTGGCGCTGGCGCGGACCCTGGACGTGCCGGTTCGCTTCGTGCGCATCACGCAGCTCCCGGTCTCCTGGGAAGCTGGAGGACGGTTCTTCGAGTCGTCCCACATGGCGGTCGCGCTCGGACGCGAGGCGGCGTGGGACCAGGCGGTGGTGGTGGACTTCGGCAACGCCCACACCTCGCCGTGGCGCTTCTCGCTTTACGACGACATGACCGACGAGGACGCCTTCGTCCTCTACCAGAACAACGTGGCGGTGCAGCGGATGCTGGCCGGCGACATGGTCACCGCCGAGCGCATCCTCCGCTTCTTCCACCAGCACGCCCCGAGGATCCCGGAGATCAACAACAACCTCTCGCTGGTGCTGATGCAGACCGGCCGTGACCGGGAGGCGCTCGACCTGCTCGAGGCCTCGGTGGAGCAGTTCCCCCGCTTCCGGCCGCTCTTCGCCAACGCGGTGCAGGCGGCCCACCGGGTGGGAGACGAGGAGCTGGCGCAGACGCTCGAGGCGCGCGGCAAGGAGTTGCTCGAGGACGAGCCGGCCTGGAACTTCAATCAAGGCATGCGCCAGTACCACGCGCGCGCCTACTCCACCGCCGCGCTGCGGTTCGAGAAGGCGCTCTCGGCGGATCCGGAGAACGTCCGGTTGCTGGCCTGGACCGCGCGGGCGCATCTCGCCGCCGGCAATCTCCGCCGCGCGCTGGAGCAGGTGGAGCGCATCCGTGCCGGACCGCCCTCGGAGACGAGGACCCAGCTGCTGGAGGATCTCCACCGAGCCTTCCCGCAGCTCGACGCGCCGCCGATCCCGCCCCCGCCGGTGGCCGCGCGCGCCCGCTAGGCGCTAGCCCGTGGCGCGCGAGCCGAGCACTCGCTGCACGGCGTCCAGCAGCTCGAGGTGGGTGAAGGGCTTCTGGAGGAAGCACGTGCCCGGGTCGCGGCGGAGCTCGGGGTCCATCTGTCCCTCGCCGTAGCCGCTCACCACGAGCACCCGCGCCGAGGGATGGCGCTGGTGGATGGTGCGGTAGGCGGCGATGCCGCTCAGGCCCGGTAGCACCGCGTCGAGAATCACCAGATCCACCGCCACGCCCCCGAGCAGCGCCAGCGCGGACTCGGCGTCGTCCGCGGTCAACGCGCGGAAGCCGCTGCGCTCCAGCAGCCGCGCCAGCCCTTGCCGGACCGCCGCGTCGTCCTCGACCACCAGCACGGTGCCCCCGGTGCGCGGGGTGGGCGTGCGGCTCCGGCGCTCGGCCTCCAGGGGGAGCCCCTCGATGGCCGGAAGGCGGATCTGGAAGGTCGAGCCGCGGGACGGCGCGCTCGAGACCTCCACCACTCCCTGGTGCTGGCGGACGATGCCGTGGACGACGGCCAGGCCGAGGCCGGTGCCGCGGCCCGGCGCCTTGGTGGTGAAGAACGGCTCGAAGATGCGCTCCAGCGTCCCGGCGGTGATGCCGACGCCGGTGTCCTTCACCGACAGCTCCACCATCCGCTTCCCGGGGACAGTGCCGTGGCGGGTGGCGAACTCGGCGTCGATCTCCACGTTCCCGGTCCGGACGATGAGCGTTCCGCCCTCGGGCATGGCGTCCCGGGCGTTCACGCACAGGTTCATCACCACCTGCTCCAGCTGCGCCGGGTCACCGGAGATGGTCCAGAGATCCTCGGCCAGCTCGGTCTGCAGCTTGACCGGCTCGCCGATCACCCGGCGGAGCAGGCTCTCCACGTCGAGCACCACCTGGTTCAGGCTCAGCGACCGCTGGGCGAGCGGCTGGCGACGGGCGAAGGCGAGCAGCTGCCGGACCAGCGCGCCGGCCCGCTGACACTGTCGCTCGATCTCCGCGAGGTCGGTCTGGGCGGAGTGCTCGACGGGTAGATCGAGCCGGGCGAGCGCCGCGGCGCTCTGGATGCCGGTGAGGACGTTGTTGAAATCGTGGGCCACGCCGCCGGCGAGCATGCCCACCGTGTCCATCTTCTGCGTGCGCTGCACCTCGGCCTCGAGCCGCTTGCGCTCGGTGACGTCACGCACGCTCACCACCAGGCGCTGGTCGCCTCCGGGCACCTCGGCCACCGCCAGCTCGAGGTGCACCATCGTGCCGTCGCGGCGGCGGGCCTCGCTGGAGCGGCTCCCCTGCCCCACGTAGCCCTGGAAGCCCGGCGGGAGGAGCTCGTCCGCGGGGCGGCCCACCACCTCGGAGCTCGCCACGCCGAAGATGCGCTCGGCGGCGGGATTCATCGAGACCAGGAGCCCCCCGGCGATCACCGTGAGCAGCCCGTCGGGCACGTGCTCCATCACCGCCCGGAGGTCCATCTCGCTCCGGCGGAGGGCGGCGTCGGCCCGCCGGCGAGCGGCGCGCTGGGCGGCCTCGGCGCACTCGCGCTCCACCGCCGGGGCGAGCCGCGCGAGGTTGTCCTTCATCAAGTAGTCGTGCGCCCCGGCCTTCATCGCGGCGACCGCATGGGCCTCGTCCACCGTGCCGGAGACGAGGATGAACGGCACGTCGAGCCCGCTCTGCTGCAGCTTCCCCAGCGCCTCGAGAGCGTCGAAGGTCGGCAACCGGTGGTCGGAGACGATGACGTCCCAGGGGGCGGAGAGGAGCGCCTCCTGGAAGCTCTCGGCGGTGTCCACCCGGTGGAAACGGACCAGCCGTCCCTCGGTCTGGAGGGCGTGCACGATCAGCGTCGCGTCTGCCTCGGAATCCTCGACGAGGAGGAGGCGAAGCGCGCTGCGGATGGAAGCCGGAGAAGGTCTCACGAGGCCGGAGCGGGATCTGACCGCCTCGTGGTGGACACCGGCAAGGTGGCTTCGATGCGCA
>DASXGF010000459.1:0-2085 GCA_036489275.1 Myxococcaceae bacterium
TTCTCCAGGCTCTCGCGGGCCTTCTCCAGATCCCCGAGCTGCATCTGGACGATGCCCTGGGTGAGATAGAGGAAGGCGCTGGTCTGTCCCTTCTCGTCGAGCGCCTTGACCTTGGACTCGAGCGTGGCCAGGGCCTGCGTCCCCCGCCCCGAGTAGCTCGCGAGGAGGGCCTCCGCGGCGTCGGCGAAGCGGCTGTCCTGGTCACCGAGCCGGCGCACCGAGGCCAGGTGCTCCTCGGCGAAGCGGCGGGCGTCGTCACCGTCCCCGTGCTCGCCCCAGCGGATGGCATAGGCGTAGGCGAGGTAGCCGTGGGCGAGCGCGCTATTCGGGTCGATGTCCAGCGCGGCGGTCGCCGCGTCGGTGGCCTTCTTGTACGAGGCGAAGCTGTCGTGCCGGAGCTGCTCGCTGGCCTCCTTGAGGCTCTTCTTCAGCTTGATGTCGCGGGCGGCCTTCCACTGCCCGTAGCCGTACCAGCCGCCGATGATCGCCACCGCGGCCACCGCGGTGATGGCGAAGCGGAGCGCATGTCCCTGCTTCGTCGCAGGGGTCGGGATGTGATCGTCGTCGTCGGCCTCGGCGATGCGCGGGGGAGCCGCGCGCTGCACCGGCATCCCGTTCAACGAGCGCGTCCGCCCGGGGGCGCCCGGGGAGACCGCGCCCGGAGGCATCTCGGAGAGGCGCGGAGGCGCGCCCCGCTGCACCGAGGCGGTGACCGGGGCCGGCGGCGGCTCGGGCGGAGGCGGAGGCTTCGGCGGCTCGACCTTCCAGCGCGCGAAGGAGGCAGCGGTCTCCGGATCCTTCGGGTCCAGATCCCAGACCTTCTGCAGCGTCGCCTTGCCGCTCGCCGCGTCCCCCGAGCGCATCTGGACGTCGGCCAGCGCGCGGAGCACGGTGCGGTCGGTCGGCGCGACGCCGAGCGCGCCCTGCAGCTCGTCGAGTGCCTTCTTGTCCTTGCCCTGCTCGGCGTAAACGCGGGCGAGTAGCAGGCGCGGGTCGGGGCGGTTGGGATGCGCCTTCACGCCCTTCTTGCAGACGACCATCGCCTCCATGAATCTGCCGGCGGCGAGATACGCCTCGGCGAGCGGGCGGTAAGCGTCCGAGCCAGGGTCCGAGTTGAACGCACTCTCCAGCTTCGCGAGCTCCTGGGGGCTCAACGTCTTCGCGGGCGTGGGGCTCATCGAATCTGGCGGAATCTAAAGGAAATAAGCGATCCTCGGAAGCAGGGCGTCCGTTGACATGGGCCTGGTGGGGCGTATAGAGCCGCGGGTCCCTGCCTTCGGGGGTGTAGCTCAGTTGGGAGAGCGTCGCGTTCGCAATGCGAAGGTCGTCGGTTCGATCCCGTCCACCTCCACTCACCTCGTCGTGATGCCGTGACGGGGCCCGGGAGTCCCCCGGGCCCCGTGACCGGTGCCTCTCCTACCCTGCTGCCCGTGCAGATCGTCCAGTGGGACGGTGCGCGCGGAGTGCTCGACGCCGGGGGTCGGACCTTTCCCTTCACCCGCTCCGACGTGGTCGGGTTTCATCCGGCGCCAGGGCTGGCGGCGGTCGCCGAGCTCGGGGTGGACGGGACTCTGCTCCGTCTCACTCTGCCGGGGCACCCGGTGCGTGCAGAACCGGCTCCGGCGCGCCCGTTCGGCTGGGCGACGGTGCTGGTGCCCACAGAGCTCGGCGCGACGGGCGCGCGCTGGCAGGCGGCGCTGGGACGAGGGCTCCCCGCCGGCGCCCGGCTCACCGCCCGTGCCCTCCCCGAGGGTGGAACGCTGGTCGAGGCGCGCTGGCCCGGTGCGCATCTGCTGGTGCGCGAGCGGCGCGCGGACCTCGGTGGACTGGAGCTGCGCCTCGTTCCCCGGGTGGGAGCCCCCCCGGCCGTGGCGTGGGAGGTGCTTCCCGCAGGAGTGCTGCCAGCCGAGGAACGCTGGCTGCTCGGACCGGAGGCCGCGGACCCGTGGGCTCCGACCGGTTCCACGCGTCTCCTGGTCCGCATCCTGCGCCGGGCGCTCGAGGCGGGCGGGACACACCTCGTCCTGGAGCATGCCGGGCGTCTGGTGCTCGGGGCCGACGAGGTACGGACCCGGCTTGGCGATC
>DASXGF010000466.1:0-8320 GCA_036489275.1 Myxococcaceae bacterium
GCCGCTCGCTCCTCGGGATCGACGTCGCCCGCGGCGGTGCCCTCGTCCAGGTCGCCAGCCAGGGTGAGCGCGGAGGTCGTCGTTTCCGTTCCGCTGAGCCTCGAGTCGCGGACGAGGTCGAGGTCGGCCCGGGCGATTCCCGGGGCGTCTCCATCCCTCGAGCGCGCGAGCTCGTCGAGGAGGTCCGGATGGTCGAGGACGTACCGGGCCGCGCGCTTGAGGTCGAGCGGGGCGTCCGGATTCTCCGCCGTCTCCTGGAGCTCCTTCTCGGTGATGACCCGGTCCCCGGAGACGTCGAAGAAGCGGCGGTCGGGGTTCAGCGCCTCGAAGTTCCGCGACAGCGTGTCCAGCGCCTGCATCTCCTCGGGGTCGCCTGCGGCACCGTCGTCAGTGGCCTCGAGCGACGGGGAGTCGTCCGTCTCGCTTGCGCGGAGCGAGGCGGTGGGCGCCCAGCCGTCGGTCCCGCCATAGGCCTCGTCCTCGGGCGACCCGTACTCGGTCTCCGCCGCGCTGCTGGCGAGGTCCTTCAAGAGCTGCGTGCTCCCCTGCATCAGGGTGACGAAGTCCCCGGTCGCCGCGCCGACGGCGATCTTCAACGCATCGCCGATGACCGGCGGCAGGCCGAGCAGCTTCGTCCCGGCGTCGATGACCGCGGTGAAGGGCGCGGAGATCGCCCCGAGCGCGTCCCCGATGAAGTCGAAGAATCCCATCCATCCCCCTTCCCGGGCCGCTCCCGGGCGTGGGTCGCGGCTTCAAGAAGGGTGCCGGGGGGCGCCGCCCACGGAGCGATGGGCACAGGTCTCGGCGGAGGGATGGACCCGTCCGCGGGACGGGACGCTGCCCCTGGGCTGTTATGGTGGCCGGCGATGAGGCGGAGCTTCGGGCTGGACGTGGGCACCAAGACGGTCGGGGTGGCGGTCTCCGACGGGCTCGGCCTCACCGCTCAGCCGGTGACGACGCTGCGGCGCAGCAGCCTGCGTGCCGACCTCACCGAGCTCCGCCGCCTCGCCGAGCAGCACGCGGTCGAGCACGTCGTGGTGGGCCTTCCCCTCAACATGAACGGCACCGAGGGCCCGAGCGCCGCCGAGGCGCGGAAGTTCGGAGACGCGGTGGCCCGCCAGCTGGGGCTCCCGGTGGAGTACTGGGACGAGCGGCTGACCACCACCGCCGCCAACCGGGTGCTCCTCGAGGCGGATCTCTCGCGCGCCCGGCGGAAGGCGGTGGTGGACCGGGTGGCGGCCGCGCTCATCCTGCAGGGCTGGCTCGACGCGCACCGGCCCGCGGCGCACGGAGACGAGCCTTGAAGCGGGTAGTCGGCATCCTCCTGCTGCTCGCGGTCGTCGCCGCGGCCGGAGGCGCCGCGTGGTGGTGGTGGCGCGACCGGCGCATCACCGAGTTCGCCCGGACTGCGGCCGGGGCGCCCGGGACGAAGGAGGTCACCATCCCGCCCGGGAGCGGTCCCCGCCGCGTGGCCGACGTCCTCACCCAGGCCGGTGTCGTGAGCGACGCGGAGCTCACCTACGCCTGGCTCCGCCGCGAGAAGCTCGGGCCGAAGCTCCGGGCCGGCGAGTACGAGTTCACCCTGCCCCTGTCCCCCGAGCAGGCGGTGCAGAAGATCATCGCCGGACAGCAGAAGACGTACCACGTGACCATTCCCGAGGGTCTGAGGCTCGACGAGATCCTCCCGCTCCTCGCCTCGTCACAGCTGAAGCTGCACCTCGACAGGCTGCAGGCGCTCGCCGCGGACCCGGCCTTCGTGAAGAAGCTCGGCGTGCCAGCGACCCGGCTGGAGGGCTTCCTCTTCCCCGACACCTACAGCTTCACCCACGGGTACACGGAGGAGACCGTGCTGGCGAAGATGGTCTCCCGCACCCTCGAGGAGCTGCAGGCGGCGCAGGCGACGAAGGATCCGGCGGTGAAGCTCGACCCGCTGCAGATCGTGACCCTGGCCTCCATCGTGGAGAAGGAGACCGGCGCGCCCGACGAGCGCCCACGGATCGCCTGCCTCTTCCTCAACCGGCTCCGGCTCGGGATGCCGCTGCAGACCGACCCGACGGTGCTCTACGCGATGATGATGATCCGCGGGAAGTTCGTGAAGAACATCACTCGCCAGGACCTCGTCACCCCGCATCCGTACAACACGTACACGGTGAAGGGCCTGCCGCCCGGGCCGATTGCCAGCCCGGGCACGGCGGCGCTGCAGGCGGTGACCCATCCGGCGACCTGCAGCGACCTGTACTTCGTGTCCCGCAACGACGGGACGCACGTGTTCTGCCCCACGCTCCAGTGCCACAACGCCGCCGTGCAGAAGTGGCAGGTGGACTACTGGGCGGAGCAGCGGCGCCGGGCCCGCTCGGGCCGCTAGCCGCCGCAAGAACACGACAGACGGTGCAATGCCGTGGTGCAAGTCGCGCCGCGGCAGGATTGGTCATCCAGCAAACCCGCGAGCAGGCAGGCGAACGACACACGCAATCGTGCCTCGGATGTCCGTTGCAACCGCATGGACCTGGGCGTACCGCTGCGCCCGGGTGGGGCTCGGACCGAGCGCCCCGTTCGGCAGCCGAGCTCACCGGCGGAGGGAGCAATGGCCAAGCAGAAGGTACCGGGGTCGCGCGAGGAGGAGTCCTGGTTCAGCGAGGAGCAGCTGGAGAACCTCGAGCTGGCGGACGAGGTCGAGGACGACCTCAAGTCGCCGATTCCAACCCAGATGGTCTCCAACGGAGAGTACCTACCGACGCCTCAGACGCCAGAGCAGAAACGGGTCGAGCGCCGCATCCGCGAGCTCGCCGAGGTCGCCTCGCGAAAGCTCGGAATGAGCAGGCGACAGTTCCTCGCCGGCAGCGGGGGAATGGCGGTCGCCTTCATCGCGATGAACGAGGTTCACGCTGCCGAGTTCTTCACGGTCAGCCACGATGAGGTCTGGGGCTCGGGAGCCAACAAGCCCCCGAGGAACCTCTTCGTCCTCGACGATCAGCTCCACACCATTCGTTCGAGTACCCACTTCGACGACCTCTCGCTACGAGCCATCGCTCAGGGAGTTCATAGCAATCTGAATCCGACCGACCTCCCCGACGAGCTCGGGGGAATCAACACCCCGTGGAACCCTGCGCTGGCGGGCATTCCGAACACCAGCTCGGACTTCCAGCTGGTTCAGTTCGTCAAGGACGTCTACCTCGATAGCCAGGTCACCATCGGGATCCTGAGCAACAACACGTCGGCCGCCATTCCGGACCTTGGGACGCAGCGCCCCCCCAAGAACGTCACCGAGTCGGAAGCCGGACAGTTTCTCTCCGCCACGCAGACCGCCTCGGTTCGCGACTGGATCAACATGATTGCCGGCTCCACGCGAATGCTGGCCCACGGCCAGCTCTTCCCCGGCCTCGGAAATCAGCACGACCCGGTCTACGGCGACTACCACCGCTGGCAGATCGAGAACCTCAAACCCGACTCATGGAAGGGGTACACCTCCGCCAACTCGGCCAAGCTGGACAGCGACCCCAACAGCCTGATGACCACCTGGAGGCTGGACGACGAGCAGGTGGCGTACCCGATGTACCAGGTGATCACCGCGCCCGAGTACCGGCAGTACGCGCACCGGCACCCGGGCTTCTACAACATCTGCGTCCACAAGGGCCTGTCCACCAGCGCGCCGGACAATCCGTCGTCCGCGCCGGCTGGCTTCCCGAGCGACATCCCGAAGGCAGCGCGCGACTGGCCGCAGCTGAACTTCCTCATCTACCACTCGTGCATCCGCCCGGGCTTCTGGGTCCGGAACGCGCTGCTCGACGTGCAATCGGGGAACACGCGCCAGGGAGTCCCGGACATCCTCTGGACCACCCGTTTCTTCGTAGACTGCGCGCCGTTCCGAAACGTCTTCGCCGAGCTGGGGACGACGTTCGCCTCGGCGGTGATCACCTTCCCCACCGTCTGCGCGCACATCCTGGGGCAGGCCCTGAAGTTCTTCGGCGAGGACCGGATCGTCTTTGGATCCGACTCGGTCTGGTACGGTTCGCCCCAGTGGCAGATCGAGGCTCTGTGGCGGTTCAAGATCCCCCAGGAGCTCCGCGAGAAGTACGGCTATCCGGAGCTGACCGAGCGCGCCAAGCGGAAGATCCTCGGGCTGAACAATGCCCGGCTGTACGGAATCAAGAACGTCGACGGCCGTCTGGTCACGCCCGAGGAGTGCGAGGACGATCACGATGACCGGTACCATCCGGTGCCGCTCAACTACGAGGCCCTCATCCCCATCTCCCTCAAGAGAACGATGGAATTCCCGGGCTTCGCGCTGAACGACCGCCTCACGAAGCTCCGGGAGCGCTACCTGGCCTCCGGGCCGGCGCCGAGCAACACGCGGCACGGGTGGGTGCGGAAGGCCTGAGATCGAGGGGAGCGGCCTCCGGGGTGGGGTGGGCCCCGGAGGCTGCTAGAGCGACTTGAGGTACTGGACCAGGTCGCCGCGCTGGTCCGGCGTCAGGCCGAGGGAGCGTCGCTGGTCGTAGATATTGACCACGTCCTCGAGCGTGGAAGCCGTGCCGTTGTGGAAGTAGGGCGGGTGCTGCCAGACGCCCTTGAGCGGCGCGGTCCGGTACATCTTCGTCGCGCTCCGGGACGCGTAGCTCGGGACACCGGGCGGTTCCGGCTCGCCCATGGAGTCGCTGACCGGGTGGAGCTGGGTGTTCGCGTCCGTGAACTCGGGGCCGCTGTGACAGGTGGCGCAGGTCACGTCGAAGACCTGCTTCCCCCGGGCAGCGGCGGCCGGGTCGAAGCTGCCGGCGGGCGGCGCGGGGGCGGGAATCGAGAGCTGGTAAGCCTGCAGCGCCGGCAGCTTGCTGGTCACGAGGTCATCGGTGCCGTTGGTCACCGAGACGCCCGTTCGCGGCTCGGAGAAGGTCCCGTGTCCGCCCATCTGCGTCACGGCGACGTAACGGTTCCAGTACGCGATGTCGGTCCCGTCTCCGGTCGCGGTGATCGAGTTGACGTCCTGGAGCCCGTAGGCGGGCGGGATGACCTGCGGGCCGTTCTTCCCGTCGAAGTTGAAGCGCGGGTCGTAGCGTCCCCTCCCCCAGCTGTTGAAGACCGCCTTGGTCGGAGCATCGAGCGCGGGCGACAGCGCGATGATCGCCCCGACGTCGAGATCGCGATTGGGCCAGCCATCGAGGCGCTTCCCGATGCCGGGGGCGAACGAGTTGTCCACCGTCGAGTGACAGAGCGCGCAGGTGACGCCGACCCGGGTGAGCGTGTCCTTGCCGTTGACGGTGCTCACCGTGGCCTTGACCCCGAGGACCGCATCCAGCTTGAGCAGCGCGATGGTGGTGGCCGGATCGGTCAGGCTGATGGACCCGTTCTGGATCCCGGTGACGACCGCGGCGGGAAGGGCATCGGAGTCCACCTTCAGGCCGACCTGGAGCGCGGTGGTGGGGTCGACGGTGCTGATCACCTGGTCGAGGTGCAGCGTTTCAGTCCACTTCGTCTCGTCGCCGAAGGTGTCGAACCGGAAGGTCTGCTTCCCCTGCGCGACGAGCTCGGCGTTCGAGGGGCCATTGCCCGAGCTGCCGCATCCGAGCATGCCGAGGCATCCGAGGAGCCCGAACAGCAGCGCCAGGCCGAGGACGAGCGGTGGATCGGACCGATCGCCAGAATGGGTGAAGTGTCGTCTGAACATGCTTCTCTCCTCCGCCGCGAGTTCCTGCTCAATCGAGTGCCGAGCGGAGCGGAGGTGACACGCAGTCCGCTGCGTCACCGGCGCGGCGGTCATGCATCGAATGGAGCGAGAGCAAACGTTGCAGCGAGCTCTCGAGTCGCGGCACGAGCGCTCACCACATCGACTGCAGCGCGAGCGTCCGTCGCGCACCGACTGCCGAGGACGACCACGTGTGCGCGCCGAGAGGCTCGGCGAATTCGTCGGCTCGCGCCAGCGTGTGTGCACCCGGAGCGACGAGCACCGTCGACGCGTGCGCCCACGAGACCCAGTGCATCTGCTCCGGAGCGACGAGAACCGTCGATTCGCGCGCTAACGAGCGCCGGCGCTTCTGCTCCTGGAGGGACGAGGACCATCGACTCGCGCCAACGAGCGCCGGCGCGCCTGCTTCCGGACACGACGCCGACGGGTCGACTCCGCGTCGAGCACGTTCGGATGTGCCAGGGAGGGTGCAAGTGCTTCCCCCGCACCGTCCCGAGTCTCCGAAAGCCACGAGGCGATCGAGGGAGTGAGTGAATCTCGGGCGGTCGCTCATGTTTCCCGGACCCCGAATGGGAAACCGTTTGGAACGATCCGACTTCGGGCGAGCTCGCGTGACCCTACGAATCGTTCCATTCGGTTTCCCGAGCGAGCTTGCGGAGCCGGATTGGGACGGGCCGACGGCGAGGAGGTCACGGCCCACTCGTGGGCGTTCCATCCGGTTTCCTGAGTTCGCTTCCAGCGTCACTTCGGAACGGCGTCGTCGGCGTGATGGGCCTGCAGGCGGACGTTGCACTGCTCGGAGTTGCGCTCACGCCTCGGCGGCACGAGGACGCGGGGAAGTTCCTCTGGCGGGCTGCCCGTCGTGGAAGCGTTCCAGAACGACCCTGGAACTCAGTCCGGGAAACCGCAGGGAACGGGCTGCAAGCGGTCGAGACCTGTCCCCCCGCCGAGCGCTCCAAAATGACTCTGGAAGCGCCTTCGAGTCACCGGATGGAACGTTTCGTAGGGTCACGCGAGCGCGCATGGAAGCCGTCCGTTCCAAACTGTTTCGGGAAACACGGCGAGGCGGGCCGATGGCTGTGCCCAGTTCTTGCTTGTGAGCCTGCGGTGACCTGGCGCCCCGACGCTCTCACCGCGGCCCTCGACGAGTTGAAGCTCAGGTGCGTTCTCCTTTCAGATGACGATGACACGCGTCCGTGGACACGGACGTTTCCGGACCGTGCGATCTCGCTGCACGTGGTCCTCGATGGAACGTGTCTCATCCAGACCGATCTTCCCGTCTGGCGCTATCAGCTCCGCGAAGGAGAGCTGCTGATCGCCAACGGGGCTGGACGTGGGGCATTGCGGGCAACGAGCGAGACGCCGCCTCCTGTGGTGGTTTCGGCCCGGATCGATCTCCACGCTCCCGCCGGCCATCCCATGGTCGCGGCCTTTCCTCGGCTCGTCCGGGTGAGCCCGGGCCGCGTTCCGAGATCGTTCGGGACCTGCTTCGAGACCCTGTGCGAGGAGATGGCGCTCCGGAAGATCGGCCACGGGTCGATCGCCGCCCGTCTCTGCGAGACTCTGTTCGTCCAAGCGCTGCGCTGGCCATGTCGACGATGTTGGCTGGGGAGACCGCGGCTGGTTCCGGATGCTCGCCGACCCACTCCTGCGCGACCCTCTCCTGGAAGCCAGCAATCCGGAAGCGCGAGTCTCCAGCCTCGCCGCCGTCCTCGGTCGATCCCGCCAGCGGACACGCGTGCGCTTCAAGGAGCTCGGCGGGACCCCACCCTCGATGTACCTTCGACGAGCCCGGGTCCGCCGCGCGCTGAGCCTCCTGAGCGAAGGCGAAGCCGATCTCGCTCGCGTCGCGCGGGAGAGTGGGTTCGGCAGCCGACAGGCGTTGTGCCGCGCGTTCCGGCAGGAGGTGGGGACCACACCCGCGGCTCACTGGCGCGCCGTGCACCGACGCCCCTTCCCGCGACCGACTCGAGATGACGAATCGTCCGCTCCGGACGCAGCCGTCACGGTTCCAGAAGCCGGCTCCGGCACGCGTGCATGATGCCGTTCGCGGTGGTGGCAATCCCCGGTCGGCACAGTGCTCTCGCGAGCGGGGAAGCGCGGCTCAGCGGGCGGTGTCGGTCGTCACGTCCACCCAGGTCGGGCCCACTTCCGGCGCCGAGCTCCCGGACAGCTCGGGCGAGACGTCCTGGTAGCGTCGGACGGACCCGCAGACGTCGAGCTCCAGATACCTGGCGTTCCGGCTCATTCTCTTCACGGCAATCCGCGACGGCGGACACTCGGGATGGAAGAACGCGGCGTGGTCGAGCGCGCGCTGCACCTTGGGGTCGGTTGCAGGCACCTGGGCGGTCGGGCTCCCCGCGCTCGCGGTCGCACATCCCACGGCGAACACGGCGGCGAGGCCGCAGAGCGCGGCACGGATCTGCATGACCCGCAGAGAACCCGCATCCGGCACGACGTTAAGCTCGTCTCCGCGCCGCCCTCACCGCGGGCTCGCGTCCCCCCGCGACGGTGTCAGAGATCCCGGAACCAGCGCAGAATCGGCTCGAGCGCGCGCGGCACGCGCCCCTCTTCGAGAAGCGCCTCGGTGATCGCCGCTCCGACGACATCGACCTCGTTGGAGATCGCCTCGAGCACCCG